>NZ_JBGOOV010000039.1:0-32571 GCF_041439795.1 Shewanella sp. 5S214 | reverse complement strand
TGACTGTCGCTATCATCTGAATCGCTTGAGTCACTTTGACTGTCGCTATCGTCTGGTTCTGCTTTATTATCTTCAATCCAATCTATTAGTAGTTGAAATATTGATTCAGCAGCATTGAAACAATGTTCAGTACTAACTAAACCGTCTATTACTTCTGTACTTAATAATGAGTGAATATCGGTATAAAATTTTGGTCCAAAAATACTCAAAACACGCTTATCTGTGTCATTAAAAATATCTGACACAGGTTGTTCTAAATAACTGCGAACTTTGAATAACACCCAAGCCTGTACATACATTGGAACAGGTGCTTCATCGGGTAAAACCCTGAAAATACCTTTCTCTTTACAAAGCTCAACGAGTTTTCTCAAGGTTAATCGTGTTCCACGAAAATCAGCAATTAAGCGGCGTTCTTGATGATAATCATCAAGTGCGTTAAGCAGTCCTTTTAAATAAGGACTTCTATTTGCTGCCTCATGATACCAATGTGAATTAGTATAATTTTCATGCCCTAATTCATGATCGCAAAACCCCATCGACATAGTGATAAAATCATCATCACTAAAATCACCAATTGGCAGATTTATACGTCCAGGTACATGATATGCCTGTGTGCCGCTAAAAGTGATATCCATATTATTGTTGGTTGTAAGCACTCTACTTAAGTTTCTATATTTCCTAAGTAATTTTGCTTTATTCTGTATAGTCATTGGTGTCCTCCAGACAAATATTTGGAGAACACCAATCCCCAAAGGGGGTAAGTGTTCTCCCATTGGGGTTATTTAAAAGCCTAGACCAAAACCTAATTGGTCGGGCTCTTGATTTGTGAAGTCAATATCAACGGAACCCTCGATAGAAAAATTGTCTACCGGTGCATTTACTTTCGTCGTATCAACTACATCTTGTTGTGCTTCAAACACACTTAAATCTTCATCTAAGCTAGTAGAAACAGATTCCCCTAGTACACCAAAATCGTCTTCTATAAATTCAGGTTCTACTTCTAAAGTAAAACTATCTGAAGCATGATTTCGAAGCATGTCAGGGTTTGACATCACTAAGGTCCAGCGCGCTAAATTAGATAAATTTGCCCCCTCAATCCATCCCGTGCGAGGCATTGAATTAAGAACGACATTGGTTTGAGCTACCACTTTCTCGATATTGTTATCTAGAAACGATAACCCTTCTAATTTATCGATTAAGCGTTTAAAAGTATCTTTAATCCGCCTATTAGCTTTAGTCCGCGCAACTTTATGACCATTAGTATCTGCGACAAAAAATGACTTGTCGTAAATGTCACTGGCCATCTTTGCTACTTCACCATACAAATTACTTAAAATATCATCTGCGAGTTCTTCAGCAGACTCTTCATCGCCTTCAGCAATCAAAGGATTAAATGCTACCGGTGGTAACATTTTCATTTTGAAGCGTCCACCAAACTCAGCCTTGTCCATTGTGTAACGTCGCATAATATCTGCAACATCCAAATTCGACATTTGCCAATCACTCACAAGCGAATCGTAATTGTCGAGCATGTCGTTCAACGCCATTTCCCAATCAATCTCAATAGCTTTAATGTCGTATTGAAGATCATCTAATCTTGCCAATGGCACGATTGTCATATCTCCCCAACGAACGCCGTAAGAGCTCAATACTCTAGCAATCGCCTGTTTTGCTTTACTTGTAAAATTAAGGGGCTCTTTTGGAAACCAGCGAATCTTTGACCCTTTAATAGAGTCTGAATCCTGCAGTACTCCGTCAAGTTCCACTTTAACTTTAGGTAGAGATTTCTCTCCACAAGCTGCTAATGAAATAACGTTAACCACACAAACACCTCGCTCTAACTGTGTTAAACGAGAGCAAAGTTCTGATGATGTAGTAACGGCTTGATGTGTTGAAGTTGTTGTTGATGTATCCATGATTGCGTCCTCCAGGACATAAAAAAGGGATACATCAAGCCCATAAGGGATGAATGTATCCCTTAAGGGGGTTGAGTTTATTGCTTAATAACACCTGAGTAGTTGATTAGACCATCTAAGTTGTAACCTTTTCCTTCTTTGCTGTTGATCACTCTAATTCGCTCAGCTATTCCAGCTTCACTTGTTAAATCTATCAAATTGTTCTCATAAAGAACCCAGCGCCCAAGGGTTTGGTCATTTTTAAACATTACAACTACTTTGGTATGGTTTTCTGCGATTGCCCATTTTTTCCCTGTGGGATGGACGTATAGCATGAAGTTTAGTTTTTTGTGTGTAGCAGTTACTTGAGAAGCTCGATACTGAGTAAATTCTATTCGTTTCTCACCATCAACGATTTCGCATATTAAATGTCTACAGCTTTTTCTCAATCCAATATTTACATTAGACTTTGAATCTACAATGCCATTTACTTTCAATATTCGATTACCATCGACCGAACCTTCAATAATAAACAGTCCATCCAAAGAAACAGCCGCCCAACTTGACTTGCCGTCCCAATGTTCTGATGAAATATTAAATGCTTCGAACACTGTACCTAGCGGTATAGCGTCCCAAGCTTTAGCTATTGAAGGTTTAACTACTTTTTTGCAAGTAAATCTTTAAGCGTTTTATCAATATCGTCTCCAAATACCTTAGAAACAATATCATTCACAATTTCAGCATCTTCGGGGCTAACCGATTTTAAAAATACTGAATCTAATGATTTTCTCAATGTACGGAAAACACCAAATGCTTGAATATAATAAGCCCAAGCAACAACTACCCGTGTAGAAAATATGCATTGAATAGGATCTTCTATATCGCCATCACGATTGACACCAAGCGCCGCATCTCTAAAAGCATTAGCGAGCTTAATGATATCGTTGCGTAAGTGAAGTGGAAGCCTAGGAGCAAACTTTTCAAGGATCTTCGACTCTTGAATGACATTTGGGTATACCGTTTCAATCCACATAAAGCGGCTTAAAAAGGCTTGATCCATCTGATTTGATGTAATGTAACGTTCATCATGACCAGTGCCATAAGTGTTTGCTGTGCCAATAACAAAGCACTGTGGGTGCTTAGTTATAGTTTCTTTGAACATTTCCAATGGCCATGGTTTACCTTCGACGAGCAAATGCATTGCTGAAGTCAGTTCACCACTTGCTTTATCGAATTCATCTAACAACAAAATACCGCCGTTGATGTATGCCTTCGCTGCAGGACCATATTCTTTACGTGTAACCGTTTGGTTGTTTTCAACATCTAATACATAACTTCCCTCTAAATCTTGTGGGTTCATGCGTGCATGAACTTTCACAATATAAATAGGTAAATTGAGTTTATCAGCCAAGTACAACGCCAATTCCGTTTTACCGGTACCAGTGTGACCTTGTAAACCCAAGCTTAACAATTGATGTGGAGCCATAAGCCAAACTAATGCAAGTTTCGCGTTTTCTGACTCTGGTATATACATCTGATTAGATGTAATACAGTCAGGGTGGCGATGCTTACGACGTTTTAACATGACTGTTGATGGTTCAAATAACTCAGGAAATACCAAATGAGCAGATACTTGTTCCATTTCAGTGTAATCAATTGGTGCTGTTGCGTTTATTGCTAAAGCTGACATAGTGTGTCCTCCAAGGACTGAGTATTGGACACACTAATCCCAATGGGAGTTGTGTGTCCCAAGTGGGTTATTTAATTTATAGCTCTGTTATGAATTGATAGCGTTAGCTAAATATTCATTCATAACATCTCTAGTTGTGACGCCTGCAAGATAAAGATCATCCATTAGTTCGCCTATTTGCTTTAAAATTGTGACTAACTCGTAATCTTCATTAATATGCTTAACGAGTGTAATCATTACGTTTTGTTTCACGACTTTAACGCCTATTTTTTCTTTGAACATTTCACCAAAAAAATTAGACCAATGAACAAACTCTTCAAGCTGATCAACTTCAACCGTCTTGCTGTATTTTTTCATTATATGTCTAACTTCATCCCGTATTATCCGAGGGTTAAATCCAGCATAACGACACACTTGTGCGAACTGCGGTGTCGATTGCCACATAATTTCCTCTTTAAATAATTCGTTATCAGGTTGCGCATTTCGTAATATCTCAAGGCTTCTTATTAACATGCCATTTAATAGCATATCAATATTATCTTGAGTCCATTCAATGTGATACTGATTAGTGGAGTGTTGAAAGTGTGGGTCCATCATCATCATCGTAGAACATTTTTCATTGCCTCGACGAATCGAATCAACAATATCTTTATCTAAAATATGATGAATGGTTTCAGGTAGTGACCAAAATGGTTGTTCCTGACAATTGTTTTTGGATTTACGCATTGGTGTGTCCTCCAGGACCGCGAGATACACCAATCCCAGACGGGTGATGTTCCCGCGTGGGTAGTAAAATCTAAATGGGGTTTATTTACATAAATTCATCAACTGACTCATTTCTAAGTCAGTACGAGACAGGCGGCGCGAAGTTTTTATAAACTTTGAGTCACCAAATTCTGAATCTCGGATTTGTATAAGTTTTTTTAGAATTTTCTGTTTGCGACGTCGATAGTATGCCGCTTGAGATGATAGGGTTTTGTTACTCATAGTGTTCTCCAAATTTTGAGGAACACAACTCCTTGAGGGAGTGTCCCTCAAGGGTAGTTAAGCAAATATGTTAGTTCTGGTGGTCTTTCAATTTTTGTTTGGCTTTGAATTCATCAAAAGTCGCTATATGGTAAATTCCCATACATAGGCCCCCAACAATAACAATACCAAGTGAAACATAAGGCATCCAGTAACTAAACGATTCTGTAATCATAATACTCGGGTTCATGTTTATGGCTCCATGTATTCATTCTAACACTGTTTGAATTTCAAGCAATTAATCTTCATTTTTTACATTCCAAAACGACCACACTATTGCGCTATATACGATAAAAAAGCTTAGACCAATAAAGGTAAGCCAAAATGTCATATAACTAAACGCCATACTTATAAAAGCAAGGCCAACAGGCAATGATATAGTTCGAATGAAGTCAAAAGCGAAGATAGTTAAACTCTGAGCCTCCTTCTTATATACAACTAAACGGCTATGTAAATAAGCCAAAGAAGACAAGATAAAAAGTAGATGCAAAGCTAATTGAATGAAACTTGGATCTAATTGCAATGCAATGGTAAATCCAAACAAGCTAATGTTAAATAATTCCTCCTGAGTAATTATATTGATTAAATTTTTATTCATAGGCATTCCTTAAAATTAAACAAGGAATGCGTATCCACAGGGACGATTTCCCTGTGGATTGAAGTTAAATTAATTCTGAAAACCTGCACCTCTTTGAAAAGAGTTATTAGGTCTAGAATCATGTTGTTGCGGAGCATTACGCTGTGCATACTGCGGCGCATGTTGTTGCGGCGCATGTTGTTGCGGGGCATTACGCGGTGCATATTGCGGCGCATGTTGTTGCGGGGCATTACGCGGTGCATATTGTTGCGGGGCATTGTTATAGTTATTTTGTTGTGATGCGTTGTTTACGGTTTTAGCTATGTATTCAACGATTTCATTAATAACCACTCTCGACCCATAACGTTTTTTACTATTTTGAGGTTGGTAATTATTTGCGGCCATGAATCCTGAAATTGTCATTTTATCACCAACATTAGGTTGAAAATTGAGCTTCGCAGGAATATAAGCTTCGAGAAACAGTGTATCTTTCGTTTCCCATTGGCCATTAACCATCGAACCTTCGTTATACGCTAACGAGATTGCACATGCACCGCCCTGAATGGGTTTTACTTGTGAAACATTGCCAGTGAAAACGAGAGAGTTTTGACGAGTTGGTTGAGTTGTAGTGTTCATAATAATGTGTCCTTCCATATAAGATAGTTAACCCATAGAAAAGACACGTTTCCCCCAATGGGAAAATGCTTCCCTATGGGGGTAGTTAGCCAAAGGCTCTCACATCATCTATATCGCTTAGATATTAATAATGTCGGTCACTATCATCATTTCTGAAAATAGCCGCTCGGGTTTCCCATGTTGAGCTGACATGCGTTTATATAAAAATTAATTTCAAAGCCAAAAGAGGCTTAAAAAATTAATAAATAGGGATAAACGATTGAGGAACTTGTCAAAGCGAAATCGACTCGCAAATCGTTTTTGATTTGATTAGTTAATTTGAGTGACGACACCACCGCCACTCGCGTAATTTCAACGCCAAAGAATAATCTCCGCCACTAAACGTTATAGTGAATTAACTTCCCATCACATTCCATAAGAATGGACGTACAAGAATTTTGTTTATAATCAATGCAGGAACCGCCATCGCTAAGACAATAATAATTTCCATACTAATCACCCTTTAAGTTTGTTGGTCTCATCGAATTCCCCTTGTAAAAGAGCATTTGAAGAGACCAACAAAAAGGTTACCCAAATGGGTAAACCTTAGTGTTAGCTTCAAAATTCACATTAACGAACAAACCCCCATAAGAGTGGTTGTACGATAATTTTGTGAATGATGATTGCAGGAATGATTAATGAAGCAATGATTGCGATTTCCATAAGTGTGTCCTCCTAGACGATAAAGATGAACACACTTATCCCAAGGGATTAAATGTGTCCCATTGGGTGAGTAAATTATTAAATTAACGATATAGGTTTAAAAAATTTTTTATTTTATATCGTAAGTTTCTTAGTTTATGTCGTAACTTGCTTAGTTCGAATCTAGTCATGAGAATAAAAAACTGAATCTGAGTTACTTTAGTAATTTCTGAATCAGGGTTTATCATATCGCTTGAAGTAGATTTTGACATAAATGTGTCCTCCGGACGGTTAAATTAAGAGAACACAATGATCCAAAAGGGATATTTGTTCCCTTAAGGGGTGGGGTTGTTAGTTAGGGGGTTGTTTAGGAAAATGCGTAATGTTTTCTAGGAAAATTTACACATTTGACATTAATTACTTCGAAAAATAACTAACCGCTCGGGTTTCCCATGGTGAGCTGACATGCGTTTACTAAAATTTTTAAGGTCTACCTATTTAGGTAAAAATTAAAAAAATGAGGATAAACGATTGAGGAAACTAGAAAAATCAACAAGCAAAAACCACCTGCACCGACCTAATACAAAGCGAGGTCTTAGAGGCAAACTTTGGTTGTTAATTTGGGATTATTTTCATAATTAATTAAAAATTATAAAAATGGGGAGATGTATATTACATCGATATTTCATTGGGATTGATATGAGCAAGGCTCAATATTTTATGATGTTTTACATCATGTTATTTTTGTAATCTACTTTATAGATAACGGATAAAAATTTACTACATTTGCTTGAATGCTGCAATGCTTTTGATCACAATTTATTATATAAAATTCTCAACGTCAAAAGCATTAGTTAAAAATCTTGAGGCCGTACCCAACCATGAAAGATACAATTTTGTTTTCGCTCGGGACATCGCCACATAAAGCAAACGCCGCTCTTCTTCAATTGTTTCCTCGTTCATAATAGTCCCAGGCATTTTATGAGGAATGTTTCCTTCATCCAATCCCTTCAACCAAACTACATCCCACTCTAAGCCTTTTGAGCCGTGAAAGGTGGTGAGTACAGGAAGTTCAGAACTTGCCTTTTTTTTACTTTTTTGATTAGTCTGGTCCTCTATCCATTGTAGTTTATCGACCAACTGTTCCCTATTAATACCATGCAAAATTTCAATAAAAGTCAATTTAAAGTCTTGGATACCTTTCCCCAAGTAATCACCTAATGTATTACAAACATCATGAATAAACATCCGAATTTCTTCTTCATCGGTACATGTAGATAGGTGCCAATACTGTTGACACTTTTGATGAAAACTAATCGTTATTGGTTGCAACGACCACTCGTGAGTATTGCAGTGACCAAAGCCTAAGCCATCTAGTGATTGATTGATCTGAACGATTTGTTCTTGGGATTCTCTCAAATAAACCAAGCTTGGAATTAAATGGGCTGTGGTATTTAACTGTATAATTGAACAAAAAAAGTTCAACAACACTTTGAGATTATCACTTTCCCAGATCGATTTACTATTTAATCGGGTGCAGTCAATACCATTCTCACTTTTTAAATACGCTTCTAATACGTCAAGCTCCCCATTTGTTCTAGCAAGCACAGCAACTGATTTATCTTCATTCTCATTTATCATGTCTAAAATGCCTTCATGCTCTTCGTCCAAATCTTGAACACCATGAAAAAACACTTCGCCCTCATCTGTCGATCCTGAATTCATTTCTTTATCAATGCGGTCTTTGTTTTGCGCAACAACGGCACCGGCTGAATTTAATATCTCACTACCACATCGGTAGCACATGCTTAACGTATGAAATTTGACGTTAAAATCATCTTGGAACATTCGCATTCCCGCCACTCCAAGGGCCCCTCTGAAGCTGTAGATTGATTGATCATCATCACCCACACAGGTAATCATTGCGCCACCAAGCCCATGACACTTAACCCAAGAGTATTGCACTAAATCTGTATCTTGAAATTCATCTACAATAATTTGTGTGCTATCTATGGGCTCAATATCCCCAACTAACAATGCTTTTGTTATCTCCACACACATAATATCCATCGGCCAATATTTTAACGCCGCAAGTTTATTCAAGTAGTAGGTATAGAAATGCTCAATGCCTTTTGGAAACTCATCTTCAAAATCAAAACTTATCGTGTCATGGAATGGGGTTACACTTAACTCTTTCAATAACAAGTTGCTGATCGTTTTAAACTTTAGTTTTTTGGCTTTTAATTTGGGCTCGACATATTCATTGCCATGCTTATCATGCGTTTCATAAACATTGACATAGACATCTTCGCCTATACTCAATAATCTTCTGTATTCTTCAATAATAAAATCCGATACCCTTTTTGCACTGGCTCCAGTTAACAACTTCCGGCCACTAAAACTTGGATGCTTTTTCGTTTGGCTCCATATTAATGAGTGGAATGTCGATACAAATACTTGTTTTCGCTTTTGCCCTCGAACCAATTTACCTACCCTAGCCTTCATCTCTGCGGCGGCTGCTTGTGTGAATGTTAAAGCAATAACTTTATTGGCAGGATTTTGAACAAGGTTACTTATGAATGAAATCATTGTGTGTGTTTTGCCTGCCCCTGGTAGGGCAAGAACAAGGTTATGATTATCTTGACTCGCAATAACGCCAGCTTGCTCAACACTTAAACTCACAGCTTTACCCTAAATATTAGTGAATGTGATGCAATAATATCAGACAACATTTTCATTTCTTTTAGGTTCAGAGACTCATTCGGACTTTTAAATCGATTTTCGTAGATTTTTTTTGGTATTTTATTAATATTGCTTCAAAAATATTCTTCAATACTGGGAATTGCCAATTGTGTAGACTGTGATTGTCATGGTTGCCCCATTTCTAACTGGTGTTAAGCTATACATAACAAATAAAGATAAGGACTTAACCTAATGAATGCGTTAAACAAAAAACTATTAGTTCTCGGTATGTTAACAAGCATGATGATTGGTTGTGCTTCTACCGACCCCTACACGGCTCAGAGCAATGATGATTTTGTTTATGACTCTAATATGAGTTTTGCTATGAATGTTGTTGATGGCAGTTTAGGATTTCATAATGGTTTACGCGATACCGATGCGCCTAAAAATAGCGACACGACTCCCGGCGCGTTAGACTATGCGGCTGACGGCATTATTGGTGCTGCATTTGGCGGTGGCCTCGGTGGTGGATTGCTCAGTATGCTTGGCACTAACAAAGCCAATGAACCTCTCCATACTTATTATGGCATTGTCTACTATCCCATTGATAAAAAGGGAAATATTCAAAATGTGTTTGATAACATTGAAAACGAGTTAATCGAAACTGCACAATCAACACGTAAACTATCTTTTGTTGCTAAGTCCGTGGATCAGAGTGGAAATATTGGCTTAACATTTAAAGGTGAAGATTGTAAAACTGCAAAAATACTTATGGGATTGAAAGTAAAAGAAACTTGTGATTTTATTCATTATACGCCACCAAAGCTTTTAAAGTACGCAACCATCACACCATCTGGTGAGAAAGGACTTTTTGCCGTCATAGGATATGAAACATTTTTTACGGCTACATGGTTGTCTCTTGATTTGGATGAAAAATATTATGTTTTTTCTCCCGTTATTCGGAACCGTACTCAGTTTCCCTTTGTCTCTAACAGCCAACACATATATCTGTTTTTAAAAGGTAAAGGAATTAGCAGCATTAGTATTGATAAACTAACTGAAATTGATCCATGGGTAAGTAAGCATTATGGAGCGGTTCAATAAATTTCGTTGCGCCCCCCCATCTTTGGAGTTTGACCTAATTTCCATTTAGTTCACAAATCAATGGCCTTGGATAGACAGAGCAATCTATCTGTTCAGGGTCAAACGTATTTTTTAACTGATTGGTTGTGTCGCTTACATCATCAGTAAACTGCTCGCCCGCCCTTTCTTCGGCATTCTTCCGTTCCATTTCGGTACAATCTGGATCGTCACTATTCTCACAGGTGGTATTACCAAACATTCGGCCGGTGCCGGTTAATCTCTCGATATCATAGCCAGAGGTCGATAAAATATCCGCTTCATACATGGTCGATAGCCACTCAGACAAGTCCAATTGATCAAAGTCGATTTGGCCAAATTCGGGTATGGTAAATCCGGGGCAAGTAGACATATCTTTGCCTAATTGCTTCGACCCTTGGTCTGCAATAATGCGGGATAACATAGAGGAATAACAACACCAATCTTGGCGACGCAAATAACACACTCCTAGCACTTTTTTTGCACAATAGGCATCACCAACGGCAAAACATTGCTTTTGAGCTAATTTAACCCCCATATCTTGCTCATTTTCATCACATTGGGTCAGCAGGTTAGCTAATAATTTAACCATGTTGTAAATAGTGTAAAGCATACCTACAAAGCTGAGGATACTCAGCACTTGCGAGGCGCCTTCGGTCAATACGGTATCCCCTGCCTCTGCCGCCCCAGCTTCTACCATTTTGTCAGTTGCTTCTTGAAACATCATCTTAGCGAGCTGATCAGGTAATAAATCATTCAAAAATGTAAATACCTGTTGTTCCATTTCATGCATAAGTCCATCTATTACGCCTTTCTTGGCCGCTTCAGAAGCGCCAATTTGCAACGAGTCTGCTACGCCTTGCATCACTTCAGGATCACCCATTACCGAACTGGTAAAGTCAACAACCGCTGTTGCACCAGAATTCCACCCATCCACCAACATTGAAGTAAAATCGGTATAGAGCCCACCAATTTGATTTGTTACCCCACCAGATAATGAAGACGATACATTTTTAAACGTCTCGCTTTGCATCATCTTGTACCCCATTGCCGCCATTTCTAAGTAATTGATGCCTGCAGGTGCTTCACAACAATTGTTGCCCATGCCTGATAATTCCCATGAGCAATATTCTCGCTCTCCGGGAAATATTTCACACGTATCAGGGTCTTCTGATGCACAGGTAGCATCATCATCAACATTTTGTGCAATTGAGGCCATTAATACGGCTTTTTCAAAATCATCACTGGTTTCTTCTTCGCCATAAGCACAATCATTCCCCATACACGGGAGCATTCCAGCACACACGTTTGTCGTAGTGGTTTTGGTCACTTCAAATGGCTTTGATACATCACAGCGATAATTATCTGTATACATATAACAAATATCATTTACTTCGTCATACCATCCTTCACCGCAGCTATCAGCTGTTTTTTCACAACGACCGTTAGTCTCATATTGAGCACATGAGCCCTCAATATTTTTAAATTCTTCGTAGCTATAACATTGTTCTTCGAACTTTTCAGTTTTGGAATTCAGCACTTGAACGCAATAATCATTACCCTTAAGTGGGTCACAACTGTAATTTTTTGCGTTGATTTTCCACGAGGCGACATGATATTGATTTTCGCCATCTTTATCGCCACCGTATAATGCAGCTGGGTTTGGGTCGTTTGGATATAATTGTTTAAGATTTTCAATTACCCACTGAGGATAATCACTCACACCTTGATCAACGATTTCCCACTCATCAAATGTACAGAAGTTATTTTTCTCATAACCCGAGTCATAACAATTATCTCCTTCGCATGGATATGGGCCAGGTTTCCATCCAACACTTGATGCACAACCTGCAGGGAACTCTGTATAAACCTCCTTATAATCTGAAGTTTGAATTTCAAAAGAGAAATCTCCGGTCAAATCATATTCATCTTTACCCTCTGTTCTTGTATCTCTAACGTTAAAGATACCCACTAGCCCGTTGGCACAACTTGGGGCTTGAATAATTTCTGTCTCAATAGAGTCGTCTCGCTTTTGTCCTAATGGGGATTGAGCCCAATTAGATGCTTCAATGAATCTAACGTGAGAGGATGTTGCACCACAAAAAAATGAATAATCGACTTGTCCAATTTCTGCCGCATATTCTACTGTCCCTGATGACATTTCAGGGTCTGATGGTGAGATTGGTTGAGATGTGCCGTCAGCAAAATTAACTGACACGCTTAAATTGTTACCCCATGAGTATGCAAATTGCGCCCTAAACCCCACTTTAACTAAGTCAGATTGTTTCTCTAACACTCGCGTTACTTCGCAAAAGTTTTTATTTTGATGATTAGGTCTTTGGCATACTTTTGGTTCCCACACTGGAATTTGTCTTTGCTCTGTTTCAGTTGTCGTTTCATCTACACATGATTGTGACCAAATACCTTCCCCATTTTTAGCATCACTAATGGCGTTATTCGTTTCGTTAAAATAATAAGCATTACTTTGAATTTTCGGCGCGGGATTATCAACATTACTCTTTATAATGGCTCTGTAAGCTTCAGAACTCACCGTTTTGCCATCTGATGTTTTGTCATATTGGACTTTTAAGTCATCGATATACGCATCTTCATCCCCGTAATTACTTGGTGCATTAAATGATTCATCTGAGCGTTGTTGCTGATTGGTGAACGCCTCACTGCTTTTGATGCCGGTTATTTTATTTCCCCATTGAGATTCTGGTACGTCATTGACCACCAGATTGCCATTTTCATCGCGGGTCAATGTCACGCTTGATTTTTCATAATACTCAACATCAATATTGCCGTTGCTCATGGTTGGTGCTGTAGGTGTATCGCCTGCAAGCCCCTCGCCCATGTATTTCTCAAATTCTTGATGAAAATCTATGACGTCGTATTGTGATGTATCAACGGTTGTGCCAGCCCCCGCAGGGCGACTCAAGATTTCAACTTCAATATCCTGAGTCGATAATGGCCCTTTATCTTTATTCTCAATAATCTTCTGATAGATATCAGTACCATCAACGTTTTTCGGCGTGTCTAGTTGAAACTTTGCATCTAACTTGTCTTTCAGATCATCCAAGGCATATACATCGAACGACACAACCTGAGCGGATATCGTAAAGAAAAACGCCCAATGCAACCCTCCACCCAGCATACAAATAGATGAGAAATACACACACACGAGTTTAAATAAACGTTGAGTAATCATTGATTGCTAATCCCCACTTCCTAATGTCAGGCAACATTCTTTGAATTGCCAAAGCATGTAAACCGCATCCTCAAATCCAGGCCTCATTCTCCCACCGACGGGTAAACACCATAAATTTGTGGACTGGCCCATTGGGTGACAACAACTGCCCGTATCGGTTTGCGCATCAGCTTCGGCTCTCGGGTAAACCATACTGAATTTATACTGTGATCTTGGGGTAAATGGAGCCACATGAGCCTCACAGACATTGGCATCCCCCATCGTTTTTTTGGATAACCCTTTACGATGAAGTGAACTAATCATACGTTGAGCAATTAAACTGGTTTGCGCGACATTATCAGTTTGACCTTTAATGTTGCCCGTGAATGGATATAAATGACCATCACACCCAGCACACCCAAACGTCGATTCTGGTGCCGAATCTGCAGAAATTAACGCGCAATCACTCGCACACCATGGTTGTGCCAATGGCGTAGCAAACAAAATTGCTTCTGGTGACAATAATAAGGCGAGTAAATCGTTATTCCAGGTTGGGTCAACTTCGGATAGATACATTAAATCTAAATCAATATAGCCATCTTGGTGACAATCAATATATAAAATTTCCAACATTTCCATTAGTGGAAATGCAAAATAATGGCTATGCCAAAACCCAGAGCCTTTTTTTGCTTTTACCGTTCCCATCCCGACAAAATCATCTTGCAGTGTTATCCCCCCTAAAGTGGGAGTGCACCATGGCAACTTTACAGTTTCAATCAGTCTCATCGGCGCAAAGTACGACAATTTGGTTCCGGCATAGGGCACGCCGATATTGTCGTTACACATACAAAATGGATTGTTATCGCTTGCCCCATCGGGCTTTTTCCCTACCCCCATTAACGAAAAACCCTCTGTAAAACAACTCCAACAGATTTGGTCTATTATCTTGGTCCAAATTTCGGCATCTTTACATATGTTGTCAGTGGTAGCCGCATTTGAAGTGGCACTAAACATTACAGTCATAATAGTTAAGATGGTAATGAAGAATTTTTTCATTGTTAAATTCCTCTCAACATCGATGCGACATAGAAAGACAACCAATTAATAAAATCTATAAAACTGTTTAATACTTGCATTGCAACGTCGGGGTACTCTAAGCTCAAATAAATGCCAGCAACGACACCTAACCCTAATGTAATTAGTTTCATATTATTTTCTCACGTTAAATTCGCTGACTTTGATGTAGTTCTTCTCCATGCAGACAACCGATGGCACAGATTTAAGTGCAAACTTGATGATCAACTCTTTTTCAAGGAGAAAAATATCCCGCTTATACCGCTTTCTGAGGTCAGAGAGTTGGTCCCACCCTTTTACTTCGTCAAGTCGAGTGACAATAATTTGGTCCCGATAATCAAACGAATTAAGATGCTTATCTAACCAAGCTAGCTGTAAGCTATCTGATGGATCTACGATATAAAGACCTAGATATGCGCCTGGCATTTGAGCTAATGGATTAAACTTTGTTCCCGCTTTAGCAAGCACGACGCCTGCGCGATTGACGACATCACGTTGAATGGTCACGGTAGGATCGATGTAATAAGTGTGATTTTCAGCCGCCAAGCTTAAATTAAATGTAGGGCGTTTCTTCCAATAATTTTTAGTAGCTGCTTGCTTCTTTGCTTCCCAATCCAGCTCGCTCATTCGTTGTTTTATTTGTTCAATTAACGATATTTCTTTGACTGGAAACGTTGCCCCATACGCCCCAAAATCTGTACTTGTTGTTACAGTGGCCACTTTCTCATTGAAAAAAGGCATTTGAGTCATACCCATCATTTTTATTTGTTTCTTACTATTGTCATAAACCAACGCTGGTACTCGGTGTATTTGGTACATCTTGAACCATGAAGGACCAAATTTTACGGTAGGTTTTAACACCATGTCTTGTGTCATTGCTTGCAGTCGAGCCATGGTATCTAAGATATTTTTATCGTTTTCAAACATACCGTTAATGTATACCGTGGTTTTTGATTTTGCGGCATTCTTAAAAGCATCTATTAACGAGGCTCGGGGCATGGATAAACTGACGAACATAAAGGTCACTGATGTCGGCTTAGCAAGTGGAGTTGTTACGGTTAACGAATCATCTGTGATGTCTTTGATCTGAGCTTGGGCATTCGTTAGAAATTGCTCCACGTCTTTCGAAGATGATTGGTTTTCACCAGACAGATTCAAGCCATCTAACCATCCTTTATCTTCAGCCATTTTTAATGCTTTCTCAGTAGTAATAGGTTTTTCAACTATCTGGTTCGCATTGGCCATACCACTTACGAGAACTAATACTAGCCACAAGAATTTTCTATAACATTGCATATGCATCTCCAATCATGTCGCTTCTTTGTATCGTTCCCCAAAATCGCGAATCATATGACAACGGGGTTTCACCAATTAAAAAATATTGATCATCTGCTAAATAAAACTCTTTGGTCACTTCGGCTTCGGTTGCATCAATTTTCATTAGAAGTAGATTCATATTGTTTTTATAGGCCTTGCCGTTTACTAAAACGGCATCAATATTGACGACAATATGGTCACCGGGCATTCCCACCAATTTTTTAATCCAGCGTGTACCTTTTGCAAAGTAGGGCGTATTTCTTGGCAACTTAAATGCAACTAAGCGTTCTCGCTGAATATTTACCGCTTGCTTATCAACTAGGAAATAACTCGCATATAAACAAGAGTAATCTTGACTTGGAACAGCCAATGTAAATTTTGATGCTATAAGCAATATGGCAGCAGCAATAAGAGAGAAACTAATCAGAGCATGTCTCAACTTTTTATTCCTTCATGAATAATCTTGAATAACAATATTTTAAAACATAAAAATTTCTAACCATGTCAACTCAGGTGCCGTTTGGGACACTGAAATAAAAAAACCGCCAAATATTTAAGAAATATTGACGGTTTTTGGTTTTTTTACTTTTATCTAAAAACTGGCGTTTCCGATTCCTTTTGCTCCCGCATCATCTACGGCTTCAATTACGATCGTGGCTGATGGGAAATCATTTTCACTAAATCGAACTTGTGCACCATATGGACTGAAAATAGTGCCATTAACAACCCAGCGATAATAACTAATAGTACCGTCACTATCTTTGCAGTTTGCATCAACAATATGAGTACCGTATTGCTCTCTTACTACAGGTTCACATACAGGCGCTTGGTTTTGTTTAACATCAAATGACATTACATGTTTGCCTTGTTGACCAAAATTCGATGTTACGTTTAATTCAACGTCATAATGGCCCGGTTCAAGGTCATCAAAAACACCAATAGCACGACTTGAAGGCTCTCCAGTATCACCATTAATTGTCCATACAAATTCTTTCATGAAGTCATATGGGTGACTTGTTTTAACACTTGGGTACAGTGATATGGTTAATGGCGATCTCATATATCTGTTTGAGAAAACTTCAGTCACTTTGAATTCCAATGGTTCAGGTTCTATTGCATCGACAAAACCATCTATATAAGTAAAGTTTCCTCGGTTATCTGAAAAAGCCAATGTGATTTTATGTACTCCGGCCTTTAACACTCTGAAGTTCATAGATTTACCAAACCCAGACGTTTTTTCAATTGCTTCTTGATCAAACATCCAATCATAAGAGAACTTCACTCCTGGAGCATTGATATAAGGAATGTTTAAGACTGCGAACCCTGTTGATGGTACGAACTTAACGTTATTGTTTATTGACAGACTTAACTGATCATCTGTTGGGAACGAATAACTAAATGAATTCATTACTACATTTGATTCGCCTAATGTGACGTCTTTATATCCCTCTAGCCACGCTCTAGCTTTCAGATTCAGTCTATTCGAATTATCTAAATCTTCTTCTTTCACTAAATACTTGATAGTTGATTCATTCGAAATAGTACTTCCATCTGGCATTATCCATTCAGAAAGTACTGGCACCCCTGTTGCTGCAAATTGGTTAGCGACTTGCAAACTCAGTTCGATCTCAGTACCCACTTCAACAAGATTGGGCTTCACAACATTGACAATCAAGGCTTTTGGTTTAGTGACCGAAATATACTTGGTCGCCTCACTCCATTGACCCGCTTTAATATCGACTGACGTGTTCGCATATTTCATACGACCTTTAATTTTCAGGGCGCTTTCTCCCACGACCATATCGTATGTCAATCCACCAGCTTCCCATGTTTCACCGTTATCAAGGGACCATTCCACAATGGCATCCGATGGTGGTGTTTCACCATTATCGAGCGCTGATAATAGGACATCTTGTCCTGATATAGCTTGACTAGCACCATCTATCTTAAGCGTAGGAACATCGTAACTAATCAATGTGACTTCGTCTGAATGGGTTTGAACCAACGTTTCTTTATTAGTCACTAACGCTCGGATTTTAATTGTTTCAGGACTTGTTGATTTAATAGATATATATTGCTTGTTATCAAAGCTTGGCTCAGCCAGCCAGTTTCCTGATGAATCTTGCTTTTGCCATTCAATATCACCCAACACCCTGAAATCATCATATGAATCCGTATCAAAACGAATATCAAAGTTAGCCGGCACTCTTGATTGAACCAACCGCGATACAACTTTGCCATCTACAGCCGTACCTTTTACCACAGTAATGCTTCTAGGTATTGATACTCTCTCAATAGCTATATCTGGATATGGCGATTGGGCTTTAGCTATGGCATAAATAGCGAGATTACGCTCAAATATAATATTGGCGTCTAGCGTTATTAAGCCTTTCCCTGTGGAGTCTATTGAAGTTGATTCGGTTATAGGTTCGAATGTATTCCCTTTTTTAAACGCAAGATATACATCCCAACCGGTTCCCATTGTTGTTTGATCGTACTCAAACAACCCCGTCATATTATTACGTAGACCTAATGAGATCGTCGCATTTATCGTGTCTATTGACGTATATTGGGGACTATCTAAGTCCATTAAGACCTGCATGTATGGGTGAGGCGTAACAATTAAGTCAAACTTTTGTTCAGCAGTTAATTCAGGAGCCAACCGATAATTTGCCTTTAATGTGTACTGTGTCTTATCCCACAACACCGCATCACCCAACCGTTCCGCATAAGCAGAAAATGTTTGAGTTTCACCAAACGGTAGTTGGTTGTGTTTATAAAGCTTCTCATCTCCAAATTCATTACTTAAACGAACATCAACATGAGCTCGGCTAGATTGACCTCTGTATCGACCTAACAAAGTGTCATTGATTGAAACGCTATAAACTCCCTCGCTTAATTTCAGTTTGTCGTCTAATGCTATTTCCAATGGCAATGGCTCAATCGCTTCAAAAGTTACGGTTTCGCTACCCACCTTAGCCGCCCGGCCTGACTTATTCACAATATAGGCATTATATGTGACAGTGTTCATTCCTAACTCTGTGACGGCTCCAGATAATTTAGACTGATATGTGGCGACAGAGGGCGTTAACCCGGCAGGTAAAGTTGACCACTCAATATAACAAGCATAATTATTGTCATTTGATGCTAATGCGGCAGCAGCTTTCGTTCCATACAAATCACATCTGATCCCGCGAGTACGATTAACAGTAAGCGCGACATCTTCCACTTTTTGAATGACAGTCACTGGTTTATGGTTTATGCCAAAGGTCATTTGTAAATAATTAAAGGGTAAAGATAGCGAGGCAACATGCCCCTCTTTATCTTCTGCCTCTACTTCCAGAACATATGATGAGTTAGCTTCAAGATCAAAGCCCTCACCAGTAAGTTTTTTGAAATAGGTATCATTGTTTGTTGTTATTACTTCTCGACCATCGATTTTAATGCTCGTTATTTTCGACTCACCCACTACACCATTGTGAGCAACGATCGTTAAATCATCTAACATATTGACAGTTTGAGCACTTGAAAGTTGCTCGATAGATCGTCCTTTATGCATCACCTTTATTTGCGGTATCGGTCTGGCCACAACAACGTTATTGTAGGTTTCTATCGTTTCATTGTTGTAAGTGTCTTTCGCAATAACTTGAACATTGTACTCACCGGGAGTCAAAGACGTCATTTCAAATGGATAAGCACTCGCAAAACTCTCACTGATAACCGAGATATTAGTGATTTTTTTTGAATCAGCAGTGCTATTGGGAATATCAAACGTAATTTCGTTACCATCAACCATAATGGTACTGACACTTTGAGTGCCCTCTTTAGCCGTAAAAACTAATTCTACGCGTGAAGGTTTCCACCAAGTATCGGTATTCACTAATTCAGATCGGAAGTTACTGACTCCAACGGCACCCTGCCCACCCGCAATCGCTACAGTAAAGCCTAAATCCGAATTAACGACAGGATCATTGGCTAATATTGGATTAAAACTAGTAAACGCGATATTCGGTCCCCGAAAGTCATGATGAATAACCCAATCTTCAGTGATTAAATTGGCTTCATCCCAACCACCAATTTTACTGTTCGCTATAATTTTATAGTTACTGTCAAATTGAAGATGAGCTAAGTCTTTCGTAAATGCCACGCTGCTATAAATTGTACAAGACGACGCGCCAACTGATACATAACATGTTCCGATATCATCAATGGTCACCTTTTGAATGTATGTTCTTGGTTTGACCAGTACGGTTGTATAACTTAATTGACTATCTTCACTGTAGTTGTACATTTCAAAGCCACTAGAGACTTGACTCATTAACCTAGTCGTTACATCTTCGATAGCAGGTTTAGGCGGCTCATTGACTGTTAAATCAATTTTTCCTTTTGATATTTCAAATTCTGTTATTGCATTGCCATTAAAACCAAACAATGAATACTCTAATGATTGAGTACCAGATTGTTGGAATATCCCTGAAACTTTATCGTTTATACCAGTAACCCCTTCAGGCAATGCAGTCCATTTAACAAAACAAGGAATATCTCCTTTTTTTATCTCGCCTTTAGCTAGTTCCTCTGACGTCACCAATCGACATCCCGTAATATCATCGACAGCTATTTCTGAAATTTCACTAACAATGGCATCAAATTTCTTAGTACCCAATGTTATTGCGGATATCTCAGTGTTAATGCCACCGTCATAAGACACTGAGTCTACGCCAAGCACATAGCCTGTTGGCTTAGTATCGATGTATTTGCATTCTGACCCTTGTAATGTGTATGGAGCCTTACACGTTAATGTCGTTGATATCTCTTCTGTTAATACGCACACGCCATTTTGAGCCATCATACCCAATGGACAAAAATCATAAACAACATCAACTGTTTTATGATACTCACATTGTCCATTTTGAGCATAATACCCAACCGGGCAACTCACTAATATGGCCTTTTTTTCAATGCCTTCACATTGATATGTTGTTGGATTCAGCGTCATTCCTGAATCACAAGAACATGAAGAATCGACAAATGAAGTTGAGCAAATAGGCGCAAAATAAACATCTTTCACACACTCGCCCCCTTTTAACGTAAAGGATTCAGAACAACTATTTATGAGTGGTGTAGTATCTGAGTATTCACAAGATTTACCGTCTGGTGATGCCACAAACCCAATTGGGCAAGAGCCCGCCAAATTTGCATCAGTTTCTTTTTTACATTGAGTTTCAGAAATTTTTCCAAATGAATTATCGTCACAAATCCATTCTTCCTGTTCTGTTAATAGTAACGAACAACTCGAACCGGAAAGAGAATACGAGGAGTCGGTACAATTATAAATATATGTATCTGTTAATACCTTTTTACACGTTTCATCATTTGAATATGCTGTGTAGGTAGGATCTGAACATGATAATGAATTTAAAGCGGTTTGATACCACGAACACGAACCATCATTGCTGTTCGCATAATTTGTGGGACAATTCCAAGTATTAGCTGTATTTTGCAGTTGCGTACAGCTACCATCATTATGATTCACATAATCTATTGGGCAGGTATAGGAAAATGCCAACGCATCTGTTGAATGGCACGTTGAACCTGATAACGTCCAACCGCTATCGCAAGACCACGAATTACTAGTGTTAATTAATTTACTGCAAGTTGAGCCTGATAAGCTATAACCACTAGGACAGCTATAATTAAAGGCTTGCGCTTGTAACAAGTTACACGCTGAACCACTTAGGGTATACCCTCCTGGACAGCTCCATGTATTGTTTGTGTTTTGAAGTTGACTACACGTAGAGCCACTTAAGGTATAGCCACTTGGACAGTTATAACTAAAGGCTTGTACTTGCAACAAACTACACGTTGAGCCTGACAAGCTATAACCACTTGGACAGCTATAACTAAAGGCTTGTGCTTGTAATAAACTACACGTTGAGCCACTTAGACTATAACTACTTGGACAGCTATAACTAAAGGCTTGCATTTGAAATAAACTACACGTTGAGCCTGATAAACTATAACCACTTGGGCAGCTTAATGTATTACTGGCTGTTTGGAGCCGACTACACGTTGAGCCACTTAGACTATAACCACTTGGACAGCTATAACTAAAGGCCTGTATTTGCAATAAACTACAAGTAGAACCACTTAGACTATAACCACTTGGGCAGCTTAATGTATTACTGCCTGTTTGGAGCCAGCTACACGTTGAGTCTGACAAGCTATAACCACTAGGGCAGCTATAACTAAAGGCTTGTGCTTGTAATAAACTACAAGTTGAGCCTGATAAACTATAACCACTTGGGCAACTATAACTGCTGACTGGAGAACTTGTTTGCCCAGTACAATTTGCGCCAGATATTGTATATCCACTTGGGCAAGCGAGTGAAGGTGATGCATATTGGGTAACACGGCAAGTAACTTTAGGCCGGGTCGGACCATCTGCAAGTTTGGTATTTGTTACCGCGCCCACAGGACAAGTTTGTGATGAAGATGCTGTAACCCAAGTGTCACCACAGTACCATAAATATAAATCAGAATCCCAATCTGGGGCCGCCCCCGAAGGACAGCTTAAATATGGTGTTGTGGTTACGACTTTATTACATGAGTTTAGCGCGGAAACATAACTATACCCACTTGGGCATTGGCTTGTCGCTGCAACATTCACCGTCGCACTACACGTATTAGTTGCCGAGTTATAAGTGCCACTTGAACACACAGGCGTTGCCGGTAACGTCGTGGTTTTCTCACAGCGATTGTTGGCAGACGAATAGGTATAACCACTCGCACACACCTTACTAGCTGTTTGGGTTAACGTTTTTTCACAACGAGCATTGGCTGATGAATACGTGTAGCCACTAGAGCAGACAGGCGTTGCAGATAACGTCGTGGTTTTCTCACAGCGGTTATTGATTGAAGAATAGGTATAACCACTAGAACAAACCTTACTAGCAGTTTGGATTAACGTTTTTTCACAACGAGCATTGGCTGATGAATACGTGTAGCCACTAGAACAGACAGGCGTTGCAGATAACGTCGTGGTTTTCTCACAGCGATTATTGGCAGACGAATAGGTATAACCACTCGCACACACCTTGCTTGCCGTTTGAGTTAGGATTTTCTCACAGCGATTATTGGTTGAAGAGTAGGTATAACCGCTCGTACATACCTTACTTGCAGTTTGAGATAGGGTTTTCTCACAGCGATTATTGGTTGAAGAGTAGATATAACCACTCGTACAAACTTTGCTTGCCGCTTGGATAACCGTTTTCTCGCAACGAGAATTAGCTGAAGAATACGAGTAGCCACTTGAACACACTGGCGTCGCCGATAACGTCGTGGTTTTCTCACAGCGATTGTTGGCAGACGAATAGGTATAACCACTTGCACACACCTTGCTTGCCGTTTGGATTAACGTTTGTTCACAACGTGAATTAGCTGCTGAATAAGTATAACCAGAAGTACAAACTGGATCAGCAGTGGTTGTTAGTGCTTTTTCACATCGATTATTTGCTACTGAGTAGGTAAAACCTGAGGTACACGTTTTAGTTGCAGTCTGCGCAACGGTTTTTTCACACCGCTTATTCGTTGTTGAGTAAGAATAGCCAGTAGTACAAATGGGGGTAGCATCTGTTGATAACGTTCTTTCACATATTTTTAATGTTGAATTATACGAAAACCCTAAAAAGCAATCGTAATTTACTGATTGAGTGATTGTTTTTCTACAATCATTCGTCGCTACCTCATATGTGTAGCTTGGGTCTGAACATATCTTATCTGCTATGGCGACTAATGTTTTTTCACAACGTTCATTGGTTTCAGAATAAGCAAAACCTGCATAACATTTGGCAACCGTAGCTTCGTATTCAGTTTTAGTACAAGTACCATCACCGTTAGTGTCAAATCCCACCGGACAGGTCGTTTTTGGAATTTCTGTTTGCTTTATACACTTTGAGACATCTCCAGAGTAAGTCCAATTATCACCTGGGCAGGTATACAACAGACTTGTAGTGTTCACTTTTTGGCAAGAGTTAGTCGCGGAATTAAGTGAATATGAATCAGGGCATATCTCAGCAGTAATGTTGGGAATATCTAAAGAATAATGACTAATGCCAGCAATATTTGATGTTTCAGGATAAAACGGAATCTTTAACACACCGCCCGTTGCAGTTAAATCTTGGACAATGGTCATTGATTGCCCAGGCTTTAGCGATTTTCCGAGAATGATTAGGCTAGTTACCGCATCACTCGCCAGTGAGACCTTCACTTTTGTTAATCCTTGCGCGACCTTTCCGCTTGCATCTGTGATAACAGGCGTCTCAAGTACAGTGACAGGTTTATCTTTTCGATCTAGAACCAATTTGTCTAGTGCTAACGCTTTTATTTCAGGTAATAACGTATTCGTATTGCTAGATGCATAACTCATAGGGATAACCCCAAGCATTACTATCAATCCAAAACATTTCACTAATCCGTTCATTCTCATTCTCCGAGCCAGAATATTCCACAGATTATTCTACTGACTAAATTTTTAAGTCTGAGCTGGTTCAGGTCCAGTTTGGGACTCGCTAATTAGTTTTTTCGAAAATAGTTGAGTTGCGGGTTTGAAAAACGGGGTAAAAATGTAGTAAAGGCAAAAAGGAGTCAATATGTATAATTCAAATAGCATCTACTCAACAGAACATTTTGAACAGCGTTCATCTGGCAATTTACAAAGCCCACCTTATTCAGCAAGGACTCATAATCAACCTCAAGAACCTACTTATACCGATTTTAATAAACCACAATATAGCGGGGCATTTAATACGTTCTTTAGTCTGAAATGTCATGGCAAGAAAGCCGCTATCGAGTTAAAACCATCGTTAACGCGCTCTTCTGAATGGGAAACGGTTATGATAGAAGCGGCAATTTCAGTCGGCCCAAGGCAATATAACTGGGCAGAAAAAATCTCCATTCAAATTACTAAAACTGAATTACCTCACGTCATATCGACATTTTTAGGTATTAAACAGGCTTTTGAGGGGAAATCTCACGGCGTCAATGCGAACAAAGGCTTCTCGTTAGCTTGGCAATCAAGAAGCGATAATTCTCCAATGATTTTGTTTGTCTGTGTTACGGAGGGAGGCAAGCCTGCTATGGCTGTTCCTGTGGCAGGTTTTGATGCAATGATGTTGGGGCATATGGCGTGCGTGCAGTACATCAGAAATTTTCCAGGATTGACTACTGATGCCTGTATTAAGAGTTTGGAGATTATGGCGAGACACAATATTTAACGACTAATAACCTCTTGCTCAGTAGCTGAAAGTTTTTGATCATGTGTACGAAACAAGCGTTGGGGCATAAGTGAGTCAGCGAAGATGTCGCTGACCCAAAAATGGACAAAAATGATTTAGTGCTTAGACTCTAGAGCCTGCAAATCACATTATAATTAGTAATGACTATCTTAAGAAAGCGGGCTTATGCTCACTAAGAGATGGATGGATCGCAGTTCACTCTCGAAACAAAGAAGCTAACCAGAAAGTTTAGTTAGGTCATTCATTGAAGAGAGTAAATGAACCGCCCTGTGCGTAGCCGCATGCAGGGTGGTGTGGGGGCTGGAGGTTAAATACCTCGGGCTACCCGATTAGTGTTTTTAATCACAGAGTTCCAAGCCTGTTTTTAAAATGTCACCAATATTTATTCGTGGTGTGCCTCCCATTTCTTTCTGGATATCTTCAAGTGATTTTCCCTCTGATATCGCAGCCTCTTTTTGATAAGCCAAAAACTCAACATCATACTTCCAAATAGGCTCAAGAGGCTGATAACCCAGACTTGATGCCACACCATTTAATGCATATTCAGTATTATTCGCAACGAAAATAACTGAGTTATTTTTAAGACAGGCAACAACACCGCTTTCAACAGTAAATGGCCATTTTTCGCCATAGCTAGCAGAATCAATAGCAGTGCCACTTACGGCAAAACAGGAAATACTCATTAGAGTTAAAGTAGAGAGCAATTTTTTCATATTATTTTTCACATTAATGGAACACACATTTGAACAATAACGACACTTAAGCAGACTAAAATATGTATCGAAGCATAACCCACTGTTTTATAATATTTAATTGCATTGTTAGTTTACGTTAATACTTACTGTCGAAGTCATTACAATCTGGGCATGTATAAGAATACGTATCAACCCAACTACTCATTTCACCGTTTGGCCAAGATGAGCCACAAATTTCACAATCAACTTCGATATCTTCTGATTCTTCATTCCCACACATCGTACACTTAAAACCTGTTGAAGAGTCTTCATTAGGAATCATCAAATCACTAACATTACATTCTGGACAGTCATAAGTAGCCCAATGCACATCATACTGATGCTTAGGCCTCACACCTCTGAAAGCTGCATTATGCGCATCTCTCACTTTTACTTTTGCTTCTTCTAATTCGTGTTCATATTCATCCGCTAATGTTTGAAAAATACCTAACTGCTCTTTACTGATTACATCCTGTAAACCAACAACACTAAAAATATCAGTAAATTCATCGAATCCACGAGTTAGCCGCCCCAAAGCCAACCTTACCTCTTTGGTGTCCATTTCAAATTTATGGTGTTCAATATCATTCCTTAAGTCTTTTAACGATCTAATTTCGGAAGCAAATTCAGAATCGAAATAATCTTTATCAGACTCAACGTATTCAAGAGCCATATCGAGAGTAATTGTATGAGGGTTTTGGTTGCCTTTAATAGGGGATTCAAAGTCAAACTCTTCGTTTTCTAAAACTTCAAAGGCTTCGATTAAAGTTATGCCATCATCTTTAGCTCTTTTGGCCACGACTCTAAACACTTTGGAATATATTAAATTTTCTTCTACTGTCGAAATGTAGTGTTTTAAAATCAACTCCATGAAATGGCAAAAATGCAACAGTGCAAACTTATGAGATCGTTTGCATCCATTTTGACCTTGTTCATATTTAGCTAATGCTTCATCCAAACTGTCGATTGCATTACCGATAATGTCTAATTCATATTTGTGCACGGCCTCTCCTTAGTAAACTAACGCCTTAGTATTTGTGCGTTGTGCTGTTTGCAAGGCACAAATCGTGTATTGGACTTGGCCGCTGCCACATCCAAGTTAATTGGTTAACAGATAACTTATTAATCACTGTTTAAACTCTAATAAGTGATGTTCAGGAACTAAATAAAGGTTTCCCTTTGCTCTAGTACACGCCACATAAAGTTTGTTTTTCGTCTGTGATGGTAACTCGTGTAGCTTACCTTGGTTTAAATAAGTCAGGGTCTTTTGATTCAAAACCACACAAACATGCCCATAGTGATCTTCACCTTTTGTTGCTCCCCAATTTTCCGTTAGTCCCTTGTATTTATAGCTTGCTTGATAAAAAAGCTTTACTGTTTCAGGACAAGTAAAAAGCTCATTAGCACGTTCTTTGCATTTGATAAACTCTACATTCGTTGCATCTTTTCGGTGTGAAAGAATATTTACCCCAATGTTATCAGTGACAAATTCACACGTGTTTGCACTACAGCGGTAACTACGAGAAAGGGTAGCAGTATCAATCGTGAAACCAGATTTGATAAACTTTTGCTTATATTTTTCATAGCAGTCATGCAAAGTTTTATTAGTTGTACCATCTCTACTGGTATCGAATGTGTGCTGGTAGTAATCCCCAACCAAGAGTTGGTTCACTCTCGCGCTTGCCAGTTGAAGAAGTAGATTGAAATCATGTCCGGCAAAATCTTGAACTTCATCAATGCAAATACTATCAAAGTACTTTTCCACCCTTGATATCAGTTCATCAATGACTCCAAACTGTTCCAACAATTTAGCAATACGGTTATGGTACAACCTTTTATTTTTATCGACATAGAAACGTTCATCATTTCTCTTTAGACGGAGCGTAAATTGAGGAGGTATGTCCCAGTTTATGCCCTTGATTTTTACATCATGACCCAAAATTGGCTTGAAACAGAATGAATATATAAAAGTGAAATAGGTATACACTTTGATACCGCTCGGGATGTATCCAAACTTGCCTGATATGCGCTTCTTTAGGCTTTTAAAATTGTTTTCAGTATAAGTTATGATAAGGGTACGCGACCCCTCATTTAAACCATCAATGATATGGCTGGTCTTACCTGAACCAGCTACAGCGAAAATTACTCGTTTATCCATGCGAACGCTCTGGCAATGTAATCAGGTGTAAGTAATTCTTCGGCTTTCTTATCAAGCAGTTCAAAAGCCACGTCAGCTTTATGACTTAACATGTACTCAGGGAGTGTCATTTTTTCTTCTTTTTTCGGTTTCTTTCTTAACTTTTTACTAAATAGCTCTTCGCAAAGTTTGGGATTTGAAGCCAGTATACATATTTCGAAAGTCCAATTAGTATCATCGTCATCACAAAATACCTGCATATTATCGGCTGTGTAATCAATGAAACTATCAACACAGTTTACTTCCTTATCACCATCATTGTCTCTGATGACCGCAACTCTCATACCTAATAATTTTGCAATATCAAGATAACGCTTAAAGCTTGTTCCACCGACCGAAATGATGTGTACATCATCACGTTCTGGTGTGGATTGTGTGACGTTTATGTAAAGCTGCTCAATAAGCATGTATTCAGCATCACCTTCCACCAGAATGACCTTGGGTGACATTACAAACTCCAGAACGTTATTGTCTGGGGCTTTCATAAAGAACTTGGCGGTGTCATTAGGCAGGTCTTTTAACAACAGTGGGTCTGTCGATTTGCTATTCAGGAAAACTGTTTTTCGAAGATCTAACCTAGTACTGATCAAACTGCTATGAGTAGCAATGAAGATTTGCTTTGCTTCAGATTCAGAAATTCGATCTACCAATTTTTTCATATTGGTATGACTGAGGTGATTTTCAGGTTCCTCTAAAAGGAGAACATCTAGATCTTGGTCTGGATTGCTTCGCTGTAGTGCAAATTCAGTTTTGATAAAACACTGACGCCCTTTACCTTTATTTTCAAGTGGAACATCATCTTCAGTAATTGTTAAATCAGTCTCAAGATTAGATTTTGTGCCCGATTTAACCGAAAATTGATAGTTATCCAGAGTGTCATTAATCGGTTTTAAGCTGTTTTCTTTAAAGTTTGCCTTTTGCTGGCGATAATCGTTCTGCAATCCAATCCTTTGTGGTTGATCTACATGAGATTCATAAACAGTCTTAATATACTCTCTAGTCGCATATTCGTTATTTATCTGGGAACTATCGAGTGTCAAGTGTTTCAAAAACTTACGATAGCCAGTGTACGCCTCGTCAGCAAAGGTAGAAAACCTTATTGAGTAATATTCAAAAGGAAAATTGGCCTCGGCTTGAGCTAACACCTGAGCTACTTCATGGCTCAGCTCTTCGTTAGGTTCGCAGATCAATCTAAGTCCATCACCTGGAACTCCATCCAGGTTGTTTTTACCATTTAGAGAAGGGTTGCCTTGCTCATTTAAGTACAGTTCGATAATAAGAACTGGTAGATTTTCAAACTTCTTTCCACTAGCTAAAAAATCCTGTATCACGCTAGTATTAAAAAAACTTTCTAGTCCAATTGTCTCAACTTTACTTTTACTGCCACTTAACACTAATTCAATAGCCGTTAGAATAGTGCTTTTGCCAGCTTCATTATCGCCTATCAGTAAGTTTAGTTCCGGATCAAAGCTGACATTAAATTCACGATATTTTTTGAAGTTTCGTAATTGTATTTTAGTTATCGTTTTCATACTGTTCATTCTTAGGAAGTGCGGTTGAATACTTAGACAGCGAAAAGCTGGTTACCTTCTAACCAGAATGCCATCTTCCTATTATTTATTCAATATATAATCAGCCACTTAGTGATATACATCGAGAATAAAATTGCTAAATGCGATCTGATTTTAGCGTTCTTTTACCGTAAGCCTTTTCGGATAAGTTTTAGTAAGGCAATATCGTATTCACTACATGTTAGTGAGCTTTTACTCTAAGTGGTAAAGGGGCAATAACGATTTAGAGCGGTCACTCTAAGCCTTACCTGGACAGAAACGTGCTAGATTATTTGCACTAATTCGGATGAGAAAAATATAGGGCTAACGTCCTCAATGCGAATTAAACAGTCCTTTGTGCAATATCATAGAATAAAAAATTCAACATGGCTAAATTCAACGTCATAAGGGCAGTAGCTACCACATTCGAGACATTAACCATTTATATGAAATAGTACATTATGATTAGCTTTTTGATCGATAAGCCAGCTTTAAACAGAGAGTAATAATTCGATAAAATGAAAAACAAGCCAATTAGGAACACAAATAATTAAATTTCTATCCCTTACAAATAAATTTCATTACTGTTTTTAAATCTATGTTTTAGTATAAAAATGGTTATTATAAAGGTGAATAAACAACTTAAACCATTACAAAGGGTATACATATGTTCATTAAACCAGGACCGAAAAGAGAAAATGATGATGGAACGCCGGATAAAAGACAACGTACTAACACACCAAATAAACATAAGCCGTTAAAACCACATGATCACAAACCAGGTGATTAACTTAGACCTAAATTTTTTAAAGTTATTATTGTAGTGGCTAACTAAAACTGGCCACTACATTAGAGATGTTCTAACTTATTCTGGACATCAACGAGCTAGGTTCTTTGTTCTAGTTTACAAATTTGGATTAAAATAAGAAATCCAAAAAAACCAAAATATTATGTGTTTTCATTCTCTATTTCCAAAGGGATTTTAAATCAATATCATCACTATCAGGCCTACTACCATCAGACATTTCTTTGAATTGAACAACCATTGGAATATCAAATGATGTCCCCGTAATTATCGCACACCCCTTTGAAAGGTTAGGAATCATTTGTCGAGACAACTCATCAAGTGAACTAATTGTGTTTTCCAGCAATTTGAGGTCACGATCATTAACTAAGCGATGAATAAAGAAGTTATGTAACTGAGACATAATAGTAGGTGAGATATCTGCTGGTCTCTGACTTGATAAAGTTAAAAAGAAACCAAACTTACGACCTTCTTTGATTATTTCCTCAAACAGCTCCAGGCGATAGTCCTTCCAGCTCTCACTCTCACGATTAGATTGGGTTGATAGTATGTTATGAGCTTCATCAATTATCATGTGAAATGTTTGCTCTGGTGGACTCTGGTTCATAACCTTCTGTTTGTGCGCGCCATAATAAAACTTAGCAAGTAAAAGTGGCAAGACCTTCTTAATTTCTTGACTAGTTTTTCGAAGTGATATTACCGATAACAACTTTGTTACCGGTTGTTCTTCAGCGACTTCAAACACACGATCTAGTGCTATCAATGACGCCTCCACTCTCTTAAGTAGAGGTTGAATATGATCAAACTGAACATAACCGCTAACAAGATCAGAAAGAAGTTGAGTGTTGATTCTCAACTTTAGCTCAGTGAATGGCGATAACTGTCGAATTTTTATACTATCTACTTTTGGTTTGCAATGAATTATATAAGCTCCGTCATTCTCACCACCACTTAGATAATTTGGCGGTATAAAATTCGGGAAATACAGTTTTCCATCTTTACCATGCCAAGCCATTTTTTGTATTGTTGCCTCTAGGCTTTTGGAATCAGTAAGCTTCGATATTTCGACTATGAGTTCAACAAACTCTTTCTTTGGTGCGGTACTTGTAAGAGCTCTTAAAATAGTTGACTTGACATAATTCTCTAAGCTATTTGGAAAGTCTTTGAATTTATTTCGTCCCGTAACAACCCGCTTTAAAAATGGCTTTTGAGTGTTTTCTGTAGCCTTAAATAAGATACCAAATAACTCTTCATCCCAAAAAACATCGTTACTTAACGGAAATTTATCACCATCATTATTACGAGTATCTAGCTGGTATACCTTTTTGTAATCGCCTTTTGATATTAGCTGATTATTTGTATATTCGCCATTAAAGTCGATAATGACGAAGTGGCTTTTGTCTCCAAATTTTTCTAGCTTATTTTTAAATAAAGTAGTGTATAAGTTCGTCAAAGTATTAGACTTACCGCTACCTGTATTGCCAAATACTCCGATATGAGTGTTAAATAATTTTACCCAAGGAAGAGAAACAGGTATTTCTTCTGTAAGTGTTTCACCAACAATGAAGTTATCATCAGCCTTTCCAAAGATGGACTTAACCTGTGTGTCACTCATTAAATAAGCTATATCCCGGATCATTGGCAAATGTTTGATACCTTCATGGAATTCATCAAATAGGAAATATCCAATGGGTACTAATTCAACTTTGCGGATATAGCAGCCATTCTCTTCGTCTTTCAAACGTTCATCTAGGTATTCGCCTTGAACCCTAGCTACGATATCTTTGAAGCCTCGACGAATAAGAATAAACTCTTGGATCGAAACACCATTAAATTTTTCACCATTGTAGAAAAGTGTCTCTTTGTTAGATTCTTCGTATAGTTTAACGATGATATTCGTACCTTTTACGGAGATTACTTCTCCGATTTCGATACTCATAGGTCACCGCCAATTTTCTCAGACACCAGAACTGCACTTTCATCTTCGCTTTCTTTTTGGGAAGGTTTGAGAACAGTAAAGTATTCATCATTTAATCGCTTGAAGTCTAACTGTAACCATCCCTTATATCGATCATATTTTAAGAGAGTTTTCCTTATTTAACCGC
>NZ_JBGOOV010000038.1:0-36890 GCF_041439795.1 Shewanella sp. 5S214 | reverse complement strand
CTAGCATTTGCTTTGCCGCCCCTCTTCCGAAGTAATCCGGTTCAACAAAAATAGCATCGACCATACCAGTTTCGGTATTGAGCTTACCGCTACCTACAACTTGACCGTCTGTTTCTGAAACATAAAAGGTTTCAAATACATCTTGAACAAACCCGTCAGACACTCCACCTTGAGTCCACAAGGAGAGCTGCTCTTTGGAGTAATACGCTGAACATTTCTCAATAATAGCGCGATTTCTGAGGTCATAAATTTTCTGAGCATCAGACTTAGTAGCTTTTCTTATTGTGATCATAAACTTACCTTCAGTGCTTTACGCATAACCTATTGAATAGCCGCTCGATGATAGAGGTCTCTACAACCTTTTACTAGACATGCTTATTTCAATAGCTTACTGAATCTACGGGGATTTATCGAGTATTAAACATCCGTTTTCGCTATCTTTTCTTATGGACTACCAGTGTGGAATTATACTGCATGTTTATCTAGAAATTTTAAGACAGATCTGAGTCTCCAAGACGTTAGAAAATATAAGGCTATATTAGCTGTTCTACGGTGATCTAATCTCTCTCACTAACGCATAAAGGGGCAAAGATGAGTTAGATTTTTGGCTTTTAAAGTACAAATTCAACTCTGAACTTGAGGCCGTTGAAGACTCTTTATAACAGAATGCGTGAGCCTGACAGGACGTCAGGCTAGTTTTCGCTGTACAGGTCGTTCTTTGCCTTCCATGCCACCACGACATTCGTGAATCCATTCACATCAGATTCCCATCGCAAGCGTTAGCATTTTTACTCTTTATGACAAGATGGGTCTAAGAAGGTTACAAATCAAAGTTAAAAGCCAAACTTATTTCCGTCGCAATTTTTTCGCAGCTGTTGTTTTTTTAGATAGCTAAAATGTTGCCGGAACGGCAGGGGCCCATTCTTTTATAAACAGCAAAGAGCGGATTGCTGTTGATCCCCTTTTGGTCGGTGCAGGGTGGAACCTTGCGATCTTAATTCAAACGAAGTTTGATAACTTGGTATGGGCGAAGCGCCCGAAGTTAGTGGCCGCAGGCCATAAGTCAGAATAGATACCCATGACAAGCTATCGATTTTACAGATTCAGCAAGCTAAGCTTTCCATTATTATAAGCAGAAGTTACCATGGATGCGGGTTGTTTCCGTTTCTCTCAGGCTCTTTCAAATTACCCTGCGCAGGCATTCGACATCAAAGGATGAAATGATTCGACTCCAGACATCGAACACATTGAACAATCATCGATACGACATATCACGCAGCGGGGAATAGCCCTTCTACTTAATCAATAAGGTATCCCTATGACTAAGCAACTGTCCCAGCATACATCCGCAACTGTCGAGACAGTCGACGATCTTGCTAAATTGGCCAATTACTCTTTGATGGACACGCTTAATAGTGATCCTGACGCAACAACAAATGGCGACGACCACAGAGCACGACAAGTGTTTTCGGGGCACTATGTCCCTGTTAAGCCGACGCCTATTGAAAACCCTGAGTACGTAGCACACAGCCAACGCTTTTTTAGTGAGTTGGGTTTTGCAGACAGCATGGCGCAGTCTGCCGATTTTATTAGCTTGTTCTCTGGCGATATTTCGCAGGTTCCAGAGCCGATGCGCAAGGTCGGTTGGGCGTGTGGCTATGCACTGTCAATCTTCGGCACCGAATACATCCAGCAATGTCCGTTCAGAACGGGCAATGGCTACGGCGATGGTCGTGCGGTTTCGGTGCTTGAAGCAGTCATCAAAGGCAAACGTTGGGAAATGCAGCTTAAAGGGGGAGGCCGCACGCCATATTGCCGCGGCGCTGACGGCCGTGCTGTATTGCGATCCAGTGTGCGGGAGTTCCTCGCACAGGAACACATGCACGCGCTTGGTGTGCCAACGTCACGTTCGCTAAGTTTGTATGTGTCTAAAACTGAGACGGTCCAGCGGCCGTGGTATTCCGAGGGCTCTAACTCACAAGATCCTGACCAAATGATCACCGAGGCTGTGGCTATCTCAACTCGTGTGGCACCCTCGTTCATTCGGGTCGGCCAGCTTGAGCTATTTGGTCGCCGCGCTCGCAAACAAGAACACCCACAAGCGATGGCAGAGCTTGAACAACTGATGCTGCATTTAGTTGATCGAGAATACGCTGATGTTATCGACCCGCAACTCACCAATGCCGAAAAGGTATTGGTGCTGGCGGGCGAGTTCCGAACTCGGCTAACTTCATTGATAGCGAACTGGATCCGTGTCGGCTACTGTCAGGGCAACTTCAACAGCGATAACTGTGCCGCAGGTGGCTTTACACTGGATTATGGTCCGTTCGGATTTTGTGATGTGTTTAACCCGCAATATCAGCCTTGGACAGGTGGCGGACAGCACTTTGCATTTCTTAATCAAGGTGTGGCAGCGGAACGCAATTTCTTGATGTTTTGCACAGCATTAAGCCCATTACTGGCGTCTGAGCCAGATTATGTCGACCAGTTGCAGCAGCTGGTCAATGGTTTTTCGGCCGAGATGCAAGCAAAAATGGAGCAGATGTGGGCCGCCAAACTTGGGCTTGGCACTTTTAACGCGGCGCTATTTGATGAACTTGAAACGCTCATGCTACAAACCCCTGTGGATTACACTCTGTTTTTCCGCGAGCTTTCGGCGTTACCGGATGATATTGGCCCACTGAAAAAAAGTTTCTACCGAGACTTAGCACAAGCCCCCGCAGGACTTGAGCAGCGCTGGTCAGCTTGGCTGACACAATGGCAATCTCTGCTCGACAGTAATGTGGTCGACAGCTCTGAGGTTGGCAGTACCGGTGACACAAATACGCAGGCGCGCAGTCGTGATGAGATTTCTGCACAGATGAAGGCTGTTAACCCTAAATATACCTTGCGCGAGTGGTTGCTAGTGCCTGCTTATCAGCAAGCCAGCGTCGGTAATTATGCACCGGTTAGAGAATTGCAGGCTGTTATGACCCAGCCTTACGCAGAGCAGTCCCAGCAAGTTGAGGACAAATACTATCGAACCAAGGCATCTGAATTCTTTGGTGTTGGTGGTTGCTCGCATTTGAGCTGTTCATCGTGATTTTTTAGGCTATTGTCACCGCCTGTCTAAATGATTCTATTTACATAGGCTGGCTGGCAATGATTTGATCATTAACAGGGCTTGTTGTTGGTCCCATTTTCGGTCGTGCTCGGCAGTTAGCTATTTCTGTCTGGCAAAATCAAGCGTCACTAGGTTAGTGGCCACAGGTCATAAAAAAAAGGGCCTCTATTGATAGAGGCCCTACAATCTTAATAAGATTAAAAGTGATACCTTTACCCAGTATTTATCCCCATTCCCATAGCAAATAAACACTGAGTAAAGTTACACATGCATTGTGTAGACATTTGATTGAAACCTCAAAGTATGCAATCAAACAATGCTAACGTGTTGTATCAAAAGTGGATTAACGTCATGAGTTAATGGATCATTCTTAACAGGGGATCTCATTGACGTCATTCAGTAAATTCAGTGTGCTTAATCGCTGCGATTGTGGCAATCAATAAAGTCCAAACTGCGACACATTGTCGCAGGCATTGTCTATTAATCCTCCTATGCATAGGTATTAGCCTGGTGTATGCAATGAAATGTAAGATATTTATCATCACGATTTAATCCTTCAGTATCGAAACAATGCCTCTGAGAATCATCAAAATAATCTTGCTATCAAAAATGGAAAAGTCTGCGGCGATATTTACTAAATAAGCACTACATATTGTAAGGATATTGGCATACATTGGTTGCACGATTATGAGTCGTTAGTCATGACATTGAATCAATAAGTGTTGATTGAGTGCCATGTTTAATAACGCTTTGGGGATACATCGCTTATGAAAATAGCATTATTTATACCTTGTTTAGTCAACCAAATGATGCCAGAAGTGGCTATCGCAACCCTGACATTATTAGAAAAATTGGGTCATGAGGTTTTTTTCCCTGCAGGACAAACCTGTTGTGGACAGCCAATGACAAACTCAGGTTGTTTTGACGAAGCTAAAAATACTACCCTTAAATTACTCAATGCCTTCAAAGGGGTTGAGTGCGACGCCATTGTTTGTCCTGCAGCCAGTTGCTTAGTCGCTGCGAAAGAAAACTTCCATGAGTTTGATGGCAGCAAAGAAGCTCAAGATGTGATTAATAAGCTTTATGAGTTGACCGAATTTCTACATGACGTTGCTCCGATTAAATCCTTTAAACGTCCAGTGGCAGCTAAAATAAGTCTGCAAATGAGCTGTCATGGTATTCGTATGCTTAATTTAGCTACGCCCACGGAAGAAATGGGCAAACAACGCTTTAACAAAGTAGAAGCGGTACTGGGCAACATTGCCGGGCTTGAAATTGTCTACCCAGCACGTATTGATGAGTGTTGCGGCTTTGGTGGTACATTTGCGGTTGATGAAGGTGCTGTGTCAGCCAAAATGGGTAAAGATAAAGCCCAAGCGCACGCCGCAACCGGTGCTAAATATGCAGTAGGGTTTGATCCCTCATGTTTATTGCATTTAGATGGCATGATCCGCCGCCAACAATTACCGATAGAAACCCGTCACATTGCCCAAATCATTAATGACGCACTTTAGGAGCCACTATGTCCGAACTATATACCGCATCGGGTTCTAAGGTGCATGCCCATAAAGCTGATATTTTTTGTCGCGATGAAACCAGAGTTGATTGGCATTCTAAAGCCCTGTGGGCATTACGTGAGAAACGTGATCGTGCCGCGGGCAGTTTACCTGAATGGGAGCAACTAAGGCTGCTAGGCTCACAGCTTAAACTGCACACCTTGAGCCATTTAGCGCAGTACCTTGAACAATTTGAACAACAATGCATTAGTAATGGCATTAAAGTGCATTGGGCTAAAGATGCCCAGCAACATAATGAAATTGTCCACGGTATTTTAGCTCAACATCAGGTTAAGAAGCTGGTTAAGTCTAAGTCGATGTTAACTGAAGAATGCCATATGAATCCGTATCTAGAACGTCACGGCATTGAAGTGGTTGATACCGATTTAGGTGAACGGATTATACAGCTAGCGCATATGCCACCATCGCATATTGTGGTGCCGGCCATTCACATGAAAAAAGAAGAAGTGGGTGAGTTATTTCACCAACAATTAGGCACTAAGGCTGGTGAGTCGGATCCCTTATATTTAACCCGTGCTGCTCGTGCGCATTTGAGAGAGAAATTCCTCAGTGCCGATGCGGCCATGACGGGGGTGAATATGGCAATTGCCGATCAAGGCGCTATTGTGGTGTGCACCAACGAAGGTAACGCTGATATGGGCGCTAACTTACCTAAGCTGCAATTGCACTCAATGGGCATTGATAAAGTACTGCCTGATATGGATTCTGCTGGGGTGTTATTGCGCACCTTAGCCCGAAATGCAACTGGGCAACCGATCACCACTTATTCTTCATTTTATCGCGGTCCGCAAGATGGCGGCGAGATGCATGTGATTATTGTTGATAATGGCCGTACTGAGATGATGAAGGATAAAATTTTAGCCGAATCGCTAAAGTGTATCCGTTGTGGCGGCTGTTTAAATACTTGTCCGGTATATCGCCGTTCAGGTGGGTATAGCTATAACTATACGATTCCTGGTCCCATTGGCATTGCTGTGGGGGCTAAGCATGATGATACCAACTCTATCCCTTGGGCATGTACTTTGTGTGGGAGTTGTACCTATGTGTGTCCAACAATGGTGCCATTAGATAAGATTATTGCTCATCATCGTCGTTTAAAAGCCGAGGCTAAGACCTTGCCTTACGGAAAAGGTGGCTATATGCCGTTAGTGGGGCGCTTTATGGCCAGTGAAACCTTAATGAATACCTCTATGTCGGCAGCAAGGTTAGCCTTACGGGTGTTACCGGGGAGTTTACTTAAGCCATTTAGTGGTGCATGGGGTAAGTATCGCGAATTACCAGTGGCACCAGAATCAAGCTTTGCTAGCTGGTATAACAAGAATCGGAGACGTTAATATGTCGAGTAAACAAACCATTTTATCAGCATTATCACAGTCGGCATTGGATAATCATGCCATGCCTGAGATCGATGTTGTGGCAAATAATGATGATCTTGTCGGCCAGTTTAATGCCAGTTTACAGTCTGTTGCAGCTACGCTTCATAGTGACGGCGGTTTAGCCTCGCTCCAGCAAGCTGTAGATGATCTGATAAAGCAAAATATGCAGGTGATATCATTAATTGAGGGTATTAAAGGTAATCGTTCAGTGCCAACAACTGCGCATCTTTTAGCGGATATTGATTATGCTGTGATTCCAGGCGATCTCGGTGTGGCCGAAAACGGTGCGATTTGGGTTAATCAACCGAGTCATAGAGTGACGCCGTTTATTTGCGAAAACCTGATCTTGGCATTATCCAAAGACAATATTGTCGCCAATATGCATCAAGCCGTTAAACAGGTGTCGCTGCAACAAGGTGATTTAGGATTATTTATATCGGGTCCGTCTAAAACGGCTGATATTGAGCAAGCATTAGTGGTGGGCGCTCATGGTGCCTGTAGCTTAAATGTGTATTTGTATTAATTTATATGAGCCAAGAGTCGTGAGTAATGTTTAACCCATGACTCATTAACACTAGGTTGCCGTGATGCCATTGACTAAGTCAGTGGCATCACTGTAACTGTTTGTCAGATTGAATCGATATCATCAAGCCATTGCAACAGCAAAAACCGCAACTCAAATCAGTAAAAATAGCCATCCACTGCCTTATAAAAGCGTTCAATCATTCCAAGTAGTTAAACCCGAGTACAGCTTAAAAATAGTCGAAAATACTCGCGGCTCGCTGCTGCAGAAACTCAATAAACAATTTTACCTTTAATGGCTGTTGTCGGCGTTGATGATACAAGATGCTGATACGGCGATGCTCGCCGGCCCATTGTGGTAATACTGTGATCAGCTCACCGTGTAAAAGCTGTTGTTTAACGAATAACTCAGGTCCGTATAAAATCCCGCCATCACCGACGGCTGCCCGCACTGCGCCGTGTAAATCACCTAAAGTTAACTTTGCCGGTCCATCGTAATAATATTGCTCACCGTCGCAATGTTTTAAGCTCCAGTTAAACAGTGGCCATACTTTAATTAATTGGTAATCAACCAGCTGCTGCGGGTGCTGTAGTTCAATCAGTTGCTTGGCATAAGTTGGCGATGCGTAGAGTCCGTAGTTCAACACCCCTAATGATGTTGACACCCAAGATGAGTCTGGTTGCGCACCACCTACTATCGCGACGTCGACACCTTCATCGATTAAATCAATGGTGCTGTTATTTTGGGTGATATGCAGTTGAATGTGCGGATGTTGTTTTGAAAAGTCATTAATCGCTTCAATTAAGATCATCGAGGTAATAGAGACGGGTGTTGATATCCGCAAAGTGCTTTGGGGTTCATTGAGGGCTTGGCCACAAATCGTATCGAACTGTGCCACCACATGATGATAACGGTCGAATAACGCTCCGCCTTCTTCTGTTAATCGCAGCTTACGTGTGCTGCGCATAATTAACTGAGTATTGAGGCTCTGTTCTAGTTTACTGATTTTGCGACTAACGGTGGCAATAGGTAACTGTAATTCTTGCGCAGCAGACGAAAACCCTCCGGCATTGACCACATGAACAAATAGATGGATCAATTCAAGATGACAGGCTAAATGTTGGCTCATTAAGAAACCCTTATTTTATTATTCGACTTATCCATTGTTTGCTCAGCACTGAGTAAAACGGACAGTTGGGTGAGCATCTGGGCATCATATTGATATCAGTAATGCCATTTTGGCTAATATTAGCATGGGCTGACTTAAGGCATTACCGACTGATTGCATAAATTAGTGATAGGTAACACTTTAGGAGGGGATTTTATTTATTGTCGACAAAAAGTCTATTTTGGGGTTGTTATACGCCTTAAAGGTGCTATATTGTCGACAACTTGTTTTGAGTTATCCCATTTTATATTCAAGGTATGAGCATGATCCAGCCGATTACTTCAGCAGATAAGACCTTTATAGCCCTAAGAGACGATATCGTCGAAGGTCGTATTGCAGCGGGTTCTAAGTTGAGTGAAACTGAATTGTCGACAAAGTATGCCGTCAGCCGTGCGGTGATCCGTGAAGCCATTAACCGCTTAGAGTCGTGCCATATTGTTGAGCGTAAAGCGAACGTCGGTGCCAGAGTCGTAGCCTTGTCACCTCAGGGACTTATCGAATTATACCAAGTGCGTGAATCACTTGAAGGAATGGCAGCACGGTTAGCGGCAAAGAACATGACCGACGATGAAATAGCCGATTTAAACCAGTTATTGCAATCTCACTTTGACGAGGTCAAAGGTGGCGAGTCTTATTATCAAGAAGCTGGCGATGTTGATTTTCATTACCGCATCATCTTAGGCAGTAAAAATAAACACCTAATTTCAATGCTATTTGATGGCATTTATCACTTGGTGCGCATGTATCGAGTGCAACTTGGCATGGCGGGTCCGCGTGTAACGACTGCTTATGATGAACACAAACATATTGTTCAGGCCATTTTAAATCGTGACGCAGAATTAGCCGAAATGCTGATGCGCCGCCATATTTTGTATTCTAAAAATAGTATCGAACATAAATTATCGTAACGACTATTCTGTAGCGTTTCGCGTTTACAGTATTAATTGCAGAGAGGGAAATATCATGAGTGCAGGTAAAAAATTTCGTCAAGCATTAGCCAATAACAAACCACTGCAAATAGTGGGTGCCATTAATGCTTATTCAGCAATGATGGCTAAGCAAATTGGCCATCAAGCCATTTACTTATCCGGTGGTGGCGTGGCTAACGCCTCTTATGGTTTACCTGATTTAGGCATGACATCGTTAAATGATGTGTTGGTTGATGTGCAACGTATTACATCTGCTTGCGATTTACCTTTGCTGGTGGACATTGATACTGGTTGGGGCGGGGCATTTAATATTGCCAAAACTATTCGTGATATGGAAAAAGCGGGCGCAGCCGCTGTGCACATGGAAGACCAAGTAGCGCAAAAGCGTTGTGGTCATCGTCCTAATAAAGAAATTGTCCCCGTAGAAGAAATGGTTGACCGCATTAAAGCGGCTGTTGATGCCCGCACAGATCCTGACTTTTTCATTATGGCGCGCACAGACTCATTTGCTCAAGAAGGCCTTGAAGCAGCAATTGAACGTGCTAAAGCCTATGTTGCAGCGGGTGCTGACGGTATTTTTGCTGAGGCAATTAAAACCGAAGAGCATTATCGTGCTTTTGCAGCAGCACTTGATGTGCCTATTTTGGCTAACATTACCGAGTTTGGCCAAACTGAACTGTGGAATAAACAGCAATTAGGCGAGTGGGGCGCATCTATGGTGTTGTACCCATTGAGCGCATTCCGTGCGATGAATAAAGCAGCCGAAAATGTTTACAGCGCTATTTTAGTTGATGGCGACCAAAAAGCGGTGGTTGATACCATGCAAACGCGGATGGATTTGTATGACTATTTAGGCTACCACGATTATGAACAAAAATTAGACAGCCTATTTGCCGAAGGCAAAAACAAATAGCCAGCCACTCTAAGAATGTGGACTGCTTTTATAATCAAAATAAAAATACCCTACAATCGCGATTAGGCACGGCTCAATCGCGACAAGCACAATAAGGAAGAGATCATGGTTGACAAGAAATTATCAGGCGCAGGATTACGCGGTCAGAGTGCTGGCGAAACTAAATTATGTACTGTGGGTAAATCAGGTTCAGGTCTGACTTATTGCGGTTACGATGTATCAGATTTAGCCGATAATGCGACCTTTGAAGAAGTCGCATATTTGTTATTTAATGGTGAATTGCCGACTCAAGCACAATTAAGTGCTTATAAAGCCGAATTGAAAGCGCAGCGTGATTTACCCGCTGCCCTTAAAGCCGTATTAAAACTGATCCCTGCTGATGCACATCCGATGGACGTGATGCGTACAGGTTGCTCGTTTTTAGGTAACCTTGAACCAGAAGTTGATTTTACTCAGCAACATAAGGCCTCGAACCGCTTGCTTGCCGCGTTCCCAGCTATCATGTGTTATTGGTACCGTTACAGCCATGACGGTGTTGAAATTGATTGCACTACAGATGAAGACTCTCTTGGTGGCCATTTCCTTAAGTTACTTCGTGGTGAAACGCCGTCAGAGCAACATCGCCGTGTAATGGATGTGTCGTTGATTCTTTATGCAGAGCATGAGTTTAACGCATCTACCTTTACTGCGCGCGTATGTGCATCAACCTTATCAGATATGTATTCGTGTGTGACTGGCGCGATTGGTTCATTACGCGGCCCGCTGCACGGTGGTGCTAACGAAGCGGCGATGGAGATGATCCAAAAATTTAGCTCGCCTGCCGATGCTAAAGTGCAAATGGCCTTGATGCTTGAACGCAAAGAAAAAATCATGGGCTTTGGTCATGCTATTTATAGCGTGTCAGATCCACGTAATGTGATCATTAAAGCATGGTCTGAAAAATTGGCTCATGAAAACGGTGATACATCTTTATATGACATTTCTGTCGCCTGTGAAGAGTTTATGTGGGACACCAAAAAGCTATTTTGTAATGCCGATTTCTTCCATGCTTCTGCTTATCATTTTATGGGTATTCCAACTAAGTTATTTACGCCAATCTTTGTTTGTTCACGTTTAACAGGTTGGGCGGCACACGTAATGGAACAGCGTTCGAACAATCGCATTATTCGTCCAAGTGCTGATTATGTTGGTAGTGAGCCACGTAAAGTGGTTGCTATCAGCCAACGTTAATCTGATTAGCCGAGTATCAATATGATGGCTCGGCTTTTTTCAATTAACGCATATCAAATGCGGTGATGTCTTAACTTAGCTGATATCAACAACCGCTCACCGATCACCAAATTTACTGTGGGTCTTACTATGAATACTGATTATCGTAAACCTTTACCCGGCACAACTTTAGACTACTTTGATACCGAAGAAGCCGTTGATGCCATTGAGGCGGGCGCTTATGCCAAACTGCCTTATTGTTCTCGCGTGTTTGCCGAGAACTTAGTGCGTCGATGTGCGCCAGAGACGTTGACTGATTCGTTAAAACAGCTGATTGAGCGTAAAAATGACCTCGACTTTCCGTGGTATCCCGCTCGCGTGGTGTGTCACGATATTTTAGGGCAAACCGCTTTAGTTGATTTAGCCGGTTTACGTGATGCCATTGCAGAAAAAGGCGGTGACCCATCAAAGGTTAACCCTGTTGTACCGACTCAATTGATTGTCGATCATTCGTTAGCGGTAGAACATGCCGGCTTTGATAAAGACGCGTTTGAGAAAAACCGCTCAATTGAAGACCGTCGTAATGAAGACCGTTTTCATTTTATCAACTGGACTAAAACGGCGTTTAAAAATGTTGATGTTATCCAACCGGGTAACGGCATCATGCATCAAATTAACTTAGAACGTATGTCGCCAGTGGTGCATGCTCAAAATGGTGTGGCGTTCCCTGATACCCTAGTCGGCACCGACAGCCATACACCTCATGTAGATGCGTTAGGTGTTATAGCCATTGGCGTAGGTGGTTTAGAAGCGGAAAGCGTGATGCTCGGCCGTGCATCTTACATGCGTTTACCGGAAATTGTTGGTGTTGAAATTACCGGTAAACCACAACCAGGCATTACCGCTACCGATATTGTATTAGCTTTAACCGAATACTTACGGGCGCAAAAAGTCGTGTCATCGTATCTTGAGTTTTATGGTGAAGGTACCACCCATTTAACCTTGGGCGATCGCGCCACCATTACCAACATGACACCTGAATACGGTGCCACCGCGGCGATGTTTTATATCGATAAGCAAACCATTGATTATTTGACATTAACCGGTCGTGAAGACGCACAAGTTAAATTAGTCGAAACCTACGCCAAACAAGCCGGCTTATGGGCTGATACCTTAACGAATGCTGTGTATGAGCGTGTTCTGCACTTTGATTTGTCATCGGTTGGCCGTAACATTGCCGGTCCTTCAAATCCGCATTCTCGGGTTCCAACCTCTGAGCTTGCTGCTCGCGGCATTAGCGGCGTAGTTGAAAACGAGCCAGGTAAAATGCCCGATGGTGCCGTGATTATTGCCGCCATTACTAGCTGTACTAACACCAGTAACCCTCGCAACATGATTGCCGCGGGGTTATTAGCACGAAATGCCAATGCACGTGGTTTATTACGTAAACCTTGGGTGAAATCATCGCTTGCGCCTGGCTCTAAAGCGGTGCAGTTATATTTAGAAGAAGCGGGCTTGTTACCAGAGCTGGAAAACTTAGGTTTTGGCATTGTCGGCTTTGCCTGTACCACTTGTAACGGCATGAGTGGCGCACTCGATCCGGTTATTCAACAAGAAGTGATTGATCGTGATTTATACGCAACGGCTGTGTTATCGGGTAATCGCAATTTCGATGGACGTATTCACCCATACGCTAAACAAGCATTTTTAGCCTCACCGCCATTAGTGATAGCTTATGCCATTGCCGGTACCATTCGTTTTGATATTGAAAAAGATATCTTAGGTATCGATAACCAAGGTCAAGCGGTTACATTAAAAGACATTTGGCCTACCGACGAAGAAATCGATGCGGTTGTTAAAGCTAGCGTTAAACCCGAACAGTTCCGTAAAGTGTACGAACCGATGTTTGACATCAAAGTAGAATATGGCAGTCACGTTAATCCACAATATGATTGGCGTCCACAAAGTACTTATATTCGTCGTCCACCTTATTGGGATGGAGCCTTAGCGGGTGAGCGTTCGATGCAAGGTATGCGCGCATTAGCGGTATTGGGCGACAACATCACTACAGATCATTTATCGCCATCAAACGCGATTATGCTCGACAGTGCAGCAGGCGCCTATTTACATAAAATGGGTTTACCGGAAGAAGACTTTAACTCTTATGCCACTCACCGAGGCGATCACTTAACCGCCCAGCGTGCGACATTTGCCAATCCAAAACTGTTTAACGAAATGGTGCAGGAAAACGGCAAAGTGAAACAAGGATCGCTGGCGCGTTTAGAGCCAGAAGGCCAAGTCACTCGCATGTGGGAAGCCATTGAAACCTATATGGAGCGTAAACAGCCACTGATTATTATTGCTGGTGCTGATTATGGCCAAGGGTCATCTCGTGACTGGGCAGCAAAAGGCGTGCGACTTGCGGGTGTTGAAGTGATTGTTGCTGAAGGTTTTGAGCGTATTCACCGTACCAACTTAGTCGGTATGGGCGTGTTACCGCTTGAATTCACAGCAGGTCATAACCGTCATACTTATCAGATTGATGGAACAGAAACCTATGATGTGGTTGGCGAGCGTAAGCCAGGTGCGATGTTAGATGTGATCATGACGCGTAAAAACGGTGAGCAAGTGACGATTGCGGTGAAGTGTCGTGTCGACACGGCTGAAGAACTGTCGATTTATGAAGCTGGCGGTGTATTACAACGTTTTGCGCAAGACTTTTTAGCCAATGAAGTGGCTAACTAGCCTCATATTCGTCTAGCTTAATCGGTAGTTTATAACGCATAAGCTACCGATTTTTATGTTTTATAATAGGATGAAGTTATGGCATATTTACCACAAATAAAGATCCCCGCAACCTATATGCGTGGCGGCACCAGTAAAGGGGTGTTTTTCAGCTTAACTGACTTGCCAGCAGCAGCCCAAGTGGCAGGTGCAGCGCGTGATGCATTGTTGCTGCGCGTGATTGGCAGCCCTGATCCTTACGGTAAACAAACCGATGGTATGGGCGGTGCAACCTCTAGCACCAGTAAAACGGTAATCTTATCTAAAAGTACTCAAGCCGATCACGATGTTGATTATCTATTTGGCCAAGTAGCTATTGATAAACCGTTTGTCGATTGGAGTGGTAACTGCGGTAATTTAACCGCAGCAGTTGGCTCATTTGCAATCAGCAACGGTTTAATTGATCCCAGCCGCGTACCACACAATGGCACTGCTGTTGTGCGGATTTGGCAAGCCAATATTCATAAAACCATTATTGCCCATGTGCCGATAACCAATGGTGAAGTGCAGGAAACGGGCGATTTTGAACTGGACGGAGTGACATTTCCTGCCGCTGAAGTTCAAGTTGAGTTTTTAGACCCCGCAGATGGTGAAGGCGCTATGTTCCCAACGGGTAATGTGGTCGATGAACTTGAGGTACCTGGTGTGGGAACGTTTAAAGCCACCATGATTAATGCCGGTATTCCTACCATTTTCATCAATGCTGCTGACATTAATTATCTTGGCACTGAGCTACAAGATGACATTAATAATGATGATAAAGCCTTAGCCATGTTTGAAACTATTCGAGCTTATGGTGCTGTTAAAATGGGGTTAATTAACCATATTGAAGAAGCCGCTGCTCGTCAACATACCCCCAAAGTCGCCTTTGTTGCTCCGCATGCTGAGTATGTTTCTTCCAGCGGTAAAACCGTGACCACAGATGATATTGATTTAGTTGTACGTGCGTTGTCTATGGGGAAATTACATCACGCTATGATGGGCACTGCTGCTGTTGCAATTGGCACGGCTGCGGCAATTCCTGGTACCTTAGTTAATTTAGCTGCTGGCGGTGGCGAAAGAACCGCAGTCCGTTTTGGTCACCCTTCAGGCACGCTCAGAGTCGGGGCACAAGCGCAGTTGCTTGATGGGCAATGGCAGGTTAAAAAAGCCATAATGAGCCGCAGTGCTCGAGTATTAATGGAAGGTAATGTAAGAATACCGCAATAGCCAATATGACTATGTTTTGTGTCAAATAGAAAAAGCCTTGGTCATGCCAAGGTTTTTTTTGTCGATAATTTAGCCTGTAAGATTAATCTAATATCGTTTACAGACATAAAAATTTAACAATTAAATTATAGACTTAACATGTTACTTTGTTATCGGTACAAAATGTGATGACCGTCAAAAACGCTTGATCCTACAGTTAAAGTAGTATGTTATATGCTGAATTTACGACAACAATGAGTATTGTTAGCCTGACTAGATACTATTTTGGCGCCGTGAATTAACAAGATTCAGACTTCGATTACTCGTCAACATCTGAATAACTTTTGGGTTAGGTTATAAAATATTAAGCCTGATGGATATTACAGTTCACGTATGATCGTGAAGCGCATTGCATAGATGTTATCTTGTGGTGTATCGAAAAAGAAGGAAACAAATATGGTTGAACACATTACAGGCATGCTGGCATTAATCGGTGTGTTGTCGCTTTTGTGTCAATGGATAGGTTGGAAATTACGTCTGCCAGCAATTTTACCACTGTTGTTGTGTGGTCTATTACTTGGGCCCGGATTAGGCATATTAGATCCAGATGAGATTTTTGGCGATTTATTGTTTCCTATCATTTCCCTCGGTGTTGCTGTCATCTTGTTTGAAGGTGCATTAACACTTAACTTTAAAGAAATTAAAGAACACGGACGAATGGTGACGCATCTCGTGACCATTGGCGCTTTCATTACCTGGGCGTGTATTGCCCCTGCAGCCCATTATCTGCTTGGTTTTGATTGGGCAATAGCCATGTTGTTTGGTGCATTGGTGGTCGTGACAGGACCAACCGTTATTGTGCCTATGTTGCGTACCGTGCAACCCAAATCCAATTTAGCCAGCATTTTGCGTTGGGAAGGTATTGTTATTGATCCCATTGGCGCTCTATTGGCCGTACTGGTGTTTGAGTATATTGCCGTGGCTGCCGATCCCACCACTCATGTATTAAATGCCTTAGGCCTGACCTTACTCCTTGGTTTTGGTTTAGGCGCAGCAGCAGGGTATTTAACCGGCCTGGCGATACGTAAGAACTTGTTTCCACATTATTTACGTAATACCGCAGTACTTACCATTATGCTGGGTATCTTTGTTGGTTCAAATATTATTCAGGAAGAGTCTGGTCTATTAACTGTGACCGTAATGGGTATTTGGCTCGCCAATATGCGCGGGGTCGATATTGCTGACATTCTCGAATTTAAAGAGACCCTTACAGTACTGTTAATTTCGGCATTATTTATCCTACTGGCGGCGCGTCTTGATTCTGGTGCTATGCTCGACCTTGGTTTCGGTGGCCTTGGCGTGTTGTTGGTGGTGATGTTTATTGCACGGCCATTGAGTATATGGGTTTCAGGTTTAGGCACGAATTTATCATCTAATGACAAGTGGTTTTTAAGCTGGGTTGCCCCTCGCGGTATCGTTGCGGCAGCGATTTCATCCTTGTTTGCGATAAAATTAGAGTCAGTGGGTTTAGAAGGGGCCAGTTCAATCGTGCCGCTAGTGTTCTTAATCATTATCGGCACTGTGGTTATTCAGAGTTTAACCGCGGGCCGTTGGGCTAAGTTTTTAGGGGTAAAAGAAGGTTCTAACCAAGGGTTATTAATCTTTGGTGCATCTAAGTTTTCCCGTGAATTGGCATCAATTTTAATGTCTAAAAATATCAAAGTTATTTTAGCTGATAACAACTGGGACAGTATTCGCCAAGCTCGAATGGAAAACATTCCTGTGTATTTTGGTAATCCGGCATCGGAGCATGCTTCAAATTACATGGATTTAAGCGGTATTGGCCGAGTATTAGTGATGTCACCATATCGTCAGTTAAATCCTTTAGTGACATTTCATTTTCAAGATTTAATGGGCACTGAAAAAGTATATGGTTTAAACAATGCCGACAGCGCCAGTGCGCGTCATCAACTATCTGAATCTTATCTAAAGCGTTTATGTTTATTTGGTGAGAATATTTCTTACGCTAAAATTGCTACGTTAATGGCAAAAGGTGCGGTACTCAAAATTACCAACATTACTGAAAACTTCACCTTTGAGCATTTTAAAAAACGCTATGGTGAAACCGCTTTGCCGCTGGTTTATTTAACCAAAGAAGGTAAGGTTAAAGTGCTATCAGGTGTTGAAGCTATTGTGTTGCCAGTGGGCATAGAGCTTATTAGTTTATTACCACAAGAGGCGCAAGATCAGGCGGTTATTCAACGTGCATTAGACGATGAAGCTGATCGCCAAGCGAAAGCTCTAGCAGAGGCAGAAGCCAAAGCAGCCGCTGAAGCAAGAGCTATTCGAGAAGCGCAAGAAGCTGAGCAACGTGCCATTGAAAAAGCCCGCCGTAAAGAGGAAGAACTTGCACTGTTTGAAGAACAGGAAAAAGCGCGCTTATTAGCCGAGGAGGAGGCCACACTGATTAAGCAAGAAACCTCTGAATTGGCGAAAGAGCTGGCTGCAAATGAGAAAGCCAAAGCTGCCATGGCATCGGCCTCAACAGACAAAGAGCCGCAATCGACTGACACTATGTCTGAAGAAAAATCAGATCCTAAAACTCTTTAAGCCTTAGCGCTATTTGAGTCGTCATTGAGTTAATCGTAAATACGAAAAAGGCTTAGCAATTAAATGCTAAGCCTTTTTATTGTCTACTGAGTGATACAGGCTAATGTCGATAGAGGCCTGTTAACTCAATCCACTATTGAGCAAGAGTGTCTAGCACAACTTGGTGATGATCTTTGGTTTTAAACTTATTGAGTAAATGGCTAATTTTGCCATCAGTACCAACGATAAAACTCAAACGGTGAATACCGTCATAAATTTTACCCATAAATTGTTTTTCTCCCCATACTCCGAAGGCATCGGCAACGGCATGGTCTTCATCACTTAGCAGAGTAAAGTTGAGCGCTTGCTTTTCAGCAAATTTGGCCAGTTTCGCCACAGGATCGGGACTAATACCAAAAACAGTTACATTTAAGCCATCAAGTTGTGCTTTGATATCGCGCAGACCTTGAGCTTGTACTGTGCAACCAGGCGTTGCCGCTTTAGGATAGAAATAGACTAAGACAGGGCCTTTGGTGAGTGCGTCTTGCAAAGATATGGTTTCGCCAGCTTGATTTTGTAATGAAAATTTTGGTGCTGTATCACCAACTTGTAGTGTGTTCATCATGTTTCCTTTAGCGGATAAAAGTGAATTTATTACGTCAATGTTAGTAACAAAGTTCACTACTATCTGATGTGAATATTGGATTAAGGTGCAGCAATGCCCTGCATACGCTTAATGCTGCACTCTAACGACATCGATTCTGCCAGTTCATGAATACCCTGTTCAAGTTTTAATAGGTCGACTTTTTCTGGAATATTAATGGCTAATAAAATCGACTGGGTTTTAAGACTATCGTTATCATCAGCGTGGGAGCGGACGGCCGCTAAATCGAGGCCTCTTTCTGCTAAAAACTGAGTAATACTCTTCATGGTTCCACGTTGGTCTTCGCCATTAAAAATGACTTCAATACGTGAGACAAAGTTTTTCGGCGTATGTTTTGATGTTCGTTTCATGACGGTCATGAGTTCAAGTTCAACACTCAATGCCGGTAACAAGCTTTCAATTTTTGTTATCGCTGTCCAAGAGCCCGATATCATCATAATTAGGGTAAATTCATTACCAAATAATGCCATACGACTATCTACAATATCGCAATCACATTCACTTGCTAAACGTGCTAGGCGACTCACTAACCCCGGACGGTCTGCGCCCATTGCCGTAACGACCAGGTAATTGGTCATGGATTTTCCTCACTTGTCGATATCTTTGAGCGAAAACTTACGCTAAGCATGTAAGTTTTGGTGCGGGTGTTTATGTTATCATTTTTCATTAAAACACCTCAATATACTAACCTATATCACTCACATAAATATGATTATTTTTTAGCGCAATGGCTCTAAAGATGCTAGGTTACGTGCATTAAATAGCATAAATGACTTATTTCAGTTTATGGTTACCGAAGAGCTTGTCATTAGTGGTTGGCATCAGTAACATAGCGAATCCTGAAACCGTGGGGAAGATAGATGATAAACGGAAGCATCGTAGCCTTAATCACTCCAATGAACAGTGATGGCACAGTAGATTATGCAAGTCTTGAACGACTTGTTGAGTTTCATATTGAACAAGGTACTGATGCCATTGTCGCGGTCGGTACTACAGGTGAGTCAGCAACATTGCCTATGGCAGAGCACGCCGCTGTTGTCAGCCAAACTGTTAAGTTTGCCGCAGGTCGTATCGCCGTTATTGGTGGTAATGGCGCCAATGCAACGGCTGAAGCTATTGACTTAACCAAAGCCATGCAAAAATCTGGTGTTGTCGCCATGTTGGGTGTCACGCCTTATTATAATAAGCCAACGCCTAAGGGCTTAATTGCTCATTATACGGCCGTTGCGGCAAGTACTGATATTCCTCAAATTCTATATAACGTACCAGGTCGAACTGCAGTTGATATGAAGCCTGAAACTGTGGCTGAGTTATCAAGTGTCAGTAACATTATTGGTGTAAAAGAAGCCACTGGTGACTTGAGCCGTGTGGCACGTTTACGTGAATTGTGTGGTGATGACTTTTTACTTTATAGCGGCGATGATGCCACTGCCCGCGAGTTTTTATTGTTGGGTGGTAATGGTGTGATTTCCGTAGCAAATAATATTGTTCCACATGCGTTTAAAGCCATGTGTGATGCTGCGTTAGCCAAAAATACACAATTAGCTGAATCAATCGATAAACCACTAATGGGCATCTATAGCTCGTTATTTTGTGAAGCCAACCCTATCCCAGTGAAATGGGCTGTTCATAGAATGGGTTTGATTGCTAATGGCCACATTCGTTTACCTTTAACTGAACTTTCTGAGCAGTTTCATGGTCTGTTAATAGAAACAATGAAACAAGCTCATATTGAGGTAAAATAAATTCATGTTAAAGAAAGTCACTCCGTTACTCCTTGTTGCAGCTGTTTCAGCTTGCTCTACGCCATTAGACCGCCGTCAGGCAAATGGTAATGATGATTTCATTAATGCTGAAACTGCACCATTATTGACTATCCCACAAGGGCTAAATACGCCAACTTATAGCAAGGAATATGATATTCCTGCGGTAAGTAACAAGGTCAATAAACAACTCGTTGGTAAAAATCTTGATATCCGTGCGCCATTACAAGTGTTACCTATGGCCGAAGGTACTCATATCGAAGAAAGCAGTGACAATATTCGTGTTGTGATTGAATCGATTGAAAGCACCACAGATTTAAAACAAGAAATTTATGACGTCATCAACGGTTATCTAGCGAAGAGCAATATCCCTGTTCGCAGTGAAGATATGAATGCCGGTTTTATTGAAACAGATTGGATTGAAAATGATGAAATCATTGAATCTAATTGGTGGAGCAGTGACAAAGTGTATCAACTGCGTCAGCGTTACCGTTTTCAAATAGACGTAAAACCCCACGGTCGTTCAGGTACTGTGGCGATAGATTTAATTGAACACCAAGAGTTCTATGACGACAAAGATCAGCAAATCTTATTAAGCGGTGAAGATAAGCGTCGTTATACCACTGACATGCTTAATAATGCTATTGCTTACATGAGCATCAAACGTGATCAAGCGATTCGTGCTGCACGAATTGAGCAAAGCCTTGGTATTAAGGTTGACTTAGTCACTAATACTGACGAAGCGGCTTATTGGTTAGCCGACGCAAGTTACAAGTCAGTATGGGATCGTTTGCGTTTAGTATTACCGGAAATGGGTTTTGATGTTGTTGATACCGATAACAGCCAAGGTTTGTTTTACATTAATCTAGAAGAAAGTGGTGGTTTCTGGAGCTCGTTGTGGAGCGAAGAGAAATTAACACTGAAAAAAGGCAATTATCGTTTATTGCTTAAAGAAACAGATGATGTCAATCAGACTAAAATTTTACTTCGTGATGCAGAAGACAAACCTCTTCCTGATGAGTCTATTACTGAAGTGTACAAAATTATCTCTGACTTAATGCAAGAAGACCGAAAAGTTCGTTAAGTTTCATGCATAGCTTGGACTAAAAAAGAGACGCTTAAAGCGTCTCTTTTTTTTGCTCTTCACAAGTCCTCAATACCATTTTTTTGTCTAGGCGTTGGCAAGTTGTTAATTGTTGTTTTGACAGTTAACGCAGCAAATTTGCAAATTTGAGCCCGAGCAATGGCGTCATGATGTTAAGCAATTTGTCACAGCATGTGTCGACAATCAGGCTGTAATACTTTTTATTACTCAAATACTGCCTAAAATATTCATAAAGCGCTTAAATTTTGGTTAAAACAGCCAATTAAGTGAATATGGAAAGGATATGATCTAATTGTTGGATATGTTCGTAATTTGTAAGCAAAAGTAAAACGACTTGATGTGGAATCATTGCTAAGTACAATCACATAAGCTCATTAATCCTATACATAATTCATTTAGCCTTTAATGGTTTTGGACTCAAAATGAAAAAGATAATCGTACTGATCGTCATAGTGCTAGCGGCACTGTTGGCGTACAACTTAATGTCTCCTGAAGAAGCTATTGTTCAACGCCCACGGCCTATACCTAATGTGGTGGTTGCTAAAGTGGCGATTATGCCTATTCGTGATGAAGTAGAAGCTTTGGGTACTGGTAAAGCGTACGAGTCTATTATCGTGACATCCAAAGTTACTGAAATTGTCACTAAGATTGATTTTAATGACGGTGATTTGGTCGAAAAAGGTGCACTGCTCGTGCAGCTCAGAAACGAGGAACATAAAGCCAAGCTGGCCGTAACCGAAATCAAGCTAGTTGAAAATTTACGTGAATTAGATCGTATCCGCTCATTGGTCACCAGTAAAACTATTGCCGAGTTAGAGCGTGACCGTTTACAAAGTTTAATTGATACCACTCGTGCAGAAGTGCAACAGGCAAAAGCGGCCCTAGAAGACCGTGCAATTAAAGCTCCATTTGCGGGTAAACTTGGTTTACGTCAAGTCAGTGTGGGCAGCTTAGTTACCCCAGGCGAGCAAATCAGTACTCTAGATGATGTGAGCAAAATTAAATTAGACTTTTCTGTACCAGAACGTTTCATTCAAGAATTACAGCCAGGTAAACTCGTAGAAGCCCGAGCTGTAGCTTACCCAGAGCAGATATTTAAAGGTGTTGTTACCTCAATAGACACCCGTGTTAATCCAGATACTCGCGCGGTAATCGTACGTGCTGTTATGCCAAATGATGATTATAAATTACTGCCCGGCATGTTAATGAAGGTGCGTTTAATTAAGCAAAGTCGTGAAGCATTATTGTTACCTGAAGCTGCTATTATCCCAATTCAAAACAAGCACTTCGTTTATTTCGTTAATGCAGAAAACAAAGTAGAACAAATTGAAGTGACTTTAGGTACACGTTCTCGAGGTTGGGTTGAAATAGCGAAAGGCCTTGACGTGGGTCAACAAATTATCATTCGTGGCATTCTCAAAGTTCGTCCTGGTGATACTGTTAAAGTGCAGCAAGCCGAAAACTTCACCTTCGCTCAAGTCGAAGGAATGGAGACATCGGCATGATATTAACTGACTTATCGGTTAAAAGGCCGGTCTTAGCATCTGTAATCAGTATTTTGCTGATTGTATTGGGTCTGGTGTCTTTTGGTAAATTACCGCTGCGTGAATATCCCAATATCGATCCACCGATTGTGTCGGTGGAAACCAGTTATCGTGGTGCCAGTGCATCGGTAGTCGAAAGCCGGATTACTCAGCTTATTGAAGATCAAATTAGTGGCGTAGAAGGCATTCGTCATATCAGCTCATCCAGTAGTGATGGGCGCTCAAGTGTGACCATTGAGTTTGATATTAATCGTGATATTGAGGCCGCAACCAATGATGTGCGAGATCGCATTTCTGGTTTACTTGAAAGGCTACCTATAGAAGCGGACGCCCCGTCGATTTATAAAGCAAACGGCGGCGATGAAGTGATCATGTGGCTCAATTTGGTATCAGACCAAATGGATATTTTGCAGCTCACTGATTATGCCAACCGTTATCTAGTGGATCGTTTTTCGGTGATTGATGGCGTATCAACACTGCGCCTAGGTGGCGGTAAGGTATATGCCTTACGGATCTGGATTGACCGTCAGGCATTAGCCTCGCGTAACTTAACGGTATCAGACGTTGAAGCAGCATTGCGGGCAGAAAACGTAGAATTACCCGCCGGTTCAATTGAATCAAAAGAACGTATTTTTACCGTGCGTTTAGACAGAGTATTCAAAACCGCGGAAGATTTTTCAAACTTGGTGATAACCCAAGGTGAGGATGGCTACTTAGTTAAACTTGGCGATGTAGCTAAGGTTGATATTGGTTCTGAAGAAGAACGGATTATGTTCCGGGGCAATAAAGAAGCAATGATTGGTTTAGGTGTCAGTAAGCAATCAACAGCCAATACTCTAGAAGTTGCGCGAGCGGCCAATGCCTTGGTCGATAAATTAAATCCAACCCTGCCAGCAGGGATGCACATTAAACGCTCCTACGACAGTTCAGTGTTCATTGAAGCTTCCATCGATGAGGTGTATCAAACCCTCTTTATCGCCATGGTGTTAGTTATTGTGGTGATTTATTTATTCTTAGGTTCGGTCAGGGCCATGCTTATTCCTGCCATTACGGTACCGGTATCTTTATTGGCTACCTTTATTGTGCTGTATGCCCTTGGTTATACCATCAATTTATTAACCTTACTGGCGATGATATTAGCGATTGGTATGGTGGTCGATGATGCCATCGTCATGCTGGAAAATATTCACAGGCGTATTGAAGATGGCGATTCACCATTGAAAGCCGCTTTTTTGGGCGCTCGTGAAGTTGCTTTTGCTGTGGTGGCGACAACTTTGGTGCTGGTTGCTGTGTTTATGCCGATCACCTTCCTCGAGGGCGATTTAGGCAAGCTGTTTAAAGAGTTTGCGGTCACCATGAGTGCTGCGGTGATTTTTTCCAGTGTTGTTGCATTAACACTGACGCCGATGATGTGTTCTAAGTTACTTAAACCGGCCGATCAAGATCCGTGGTTAGTTAAACAAGTCGATAAGATGATGAATATTTTATCTGGCTGGTATTTGACCACCCTGAAAATAGGCATAAAAAGTCCTGTTCTAGTATCGCTGGTTGTATTAATTGCCTTTGCATTTAGTGGTTTTTTACTCAATAAAGTGCCACAAGAGTTCGCGCCGCAAGAAGACCGTGGTTCCATGTTCTTAATGGTAAATGGTCCGCAAGGGGCGAGCTTTGAATATATTGAAAAATATATGGATGAAGTAGAAGGACGCTTAATGCCATTGGTTGAAAGCGGTGAAATTAAGCGTTTATTGATCCGTGCTCCGCGTGGGTTTGGAGGCTCCTCTGATTTCTCTAATGGTATGGCGATTATTGTTCTTGAAGATTGGGCGGAACGTCGTAGTGCTAACGAAATCATTGTTGATATTCGCAGTCGTTTATCTGACTTAGCCGGTATAAGGGCGTTTCCTATCATGCGCCAAGCATTTGGCCGTGGTGTGGGTAAACCGGTGCAGTTTGTGATTGGTGGCCCTAGCTATGAAGAACTGGCTCAGTGGCGCGATATCATGATAGAAAAAGCCAAAGAAAATCATAAGCTCATTGGCTTAGATCATGATTATCAAGAGACTAAACCACAGTTGCGAGTAGTGATAGATCGTGAACGAGCAGCAGACTTGGGTGTGTCAATCTCTCATATTGGTAGAACACTCGAGTCGATGTTAGGTTCTCGTTTAGTGACCACCTTTATGCGCGATGGTGAAGAGTACGATGTTATTGTAGAAGGTAATCGTGAGAATCAAAGCACGGCTACCGATATGGAAAATATCTACGTGCGTTCAGATCGTTCTCAAGAATTGATCCCTTTATCTAATTTAGTATCAATTGAAGAGTTCGCCGATGCCAGTTCGTTGAACCGTTATAATCGAATGCGATCAATTACCTTAGAAGCTAATTTGGCAGAAGATTATAGTTTAGGGGAAGCGTTAGACTACCTGAATGATTTGGCTGCAACCTATTTGCCTGCCGAAGCGGTCATAAGTTACAAAGGTCCATCACTTGATTACCAAGATTCTGGTAGCTCAATGAATTTTGTCTTTTTATTGGCGTTAGGGATTGTATTTTTGGTTTTGGCGGCTCAATTTGAGAGCTTTATTCATCCCATGGTCATTATGTTAACCGTGCCACTAGCCACCTTAGGTGCACTCGTGGGACTTTGGTTAACAGGTCAAAGTCTGAATATATACAGCCAAATTGGTATTATTATGTTGATAGGATTAGCGGCTAAAAATGGTATTTTGATTGTTGAGTTTTCAAATCAGCTGCGCGATCGCGGAGTTGAATTTCAACAAGCCATTTTACAAGCATCAACACAACGACTCCGACCTATCCTAATGACAGGTATTACGACAGCAGCAGGTGCGATTCCGTTAGTGATGGCGTCTGGAGCCGGTGCTGAAACTCGCTTTGTTATTGGTGTTGTTGTGTTATCGGGGATTTTATTAGCAACATTCTTTACCTTGATTGTCATCCCGGTTGCATACAGCTTATTTGCCCGTAACAGTAGCTCTCCTGAAGCGGTGGCCAAACAGTTGGAAATAGAATTACAAGACGATTGATCCTCGTTTGACACGATAATAAGCACAACAAAAAGCCAGTCATTTTCATGACTGGCTTTTTGTTTACTCATCTCAGAATAATCTAGTCTATTGTGAGTTAATTCAAGGTAATTAGCAGTGCAAGCTGCTGTTTTAAAAGCGTTTTAATGCTAATCTGAGGGCTTATTGTATTAGGTTACATTGGCTGGCGTGAACAGTTCAGTACACCTTGCCAGCATGAATATCTGCGCGGCTATAGATTAAACCCAAGTGAAGTAATATTTTGAGTTTAACAATCTGATCATCCTAACGCGGTCAAATATTGACTATTTGCCACGAAGAATAAGGCAGCTTGCGGTGGCTGTGGCCAATAGTTTACCGTCTTCGGTAGTTAAGGTTGCTTCTGCAATGCCCAGAGATGTAGACAAGTTCATTACGCTGCCTTTAGCCAATAAGCGTTGCTTTTGAGGCACAGGGCGAACCATTTTAATATTTAAATCTATGGTTGAATAACCGACACCTGCGGGTAATGCAGAGTGCACAGCACATGCTGTAGCTGAATCAAGAACCGTTGCAGCAAAACCCCCATGCACGCCGCCCATTGGGTTGAGATGGCGCTCATCAGCGAAAGCTTCAAAGGTGACACTGCCTTCGCTTACAGCAATCGCGTTCATTGGCATAGTTTGGGTGATTGAAGGGGCAGGGATGTCGCCATTAAGCATGGCTTGCATCAATTGTAATCCAGTAAGGTGTTTCATCTTAGTCCTTTAGTTATCTGAATAATTTATTACTATAAAAAAGGGTAAAGCTTACGCTTTACCCTTTTTATTTTTAGGTTTTAAACCTAGCAGCTAAGCTGCTTTCTCTTGCTTAGCTTTTGGTGCAAGTTGTGCTTGAAGCTCATTGGTATCGAAGTCATCAACGTTAATTGATTTCAAACGTCCAATTTCAGCTCGTTCAAGTAAAGCGATTTCGCTGTCGCTTAACACACCAAGCGCTTTACCTTCTGTAGCAACTTTATCTAACCACATAAATGGTAGACGTTTACCGGCAGCTTTACAGACTTTGTCATAGAGTGGTTCTGCAGCTAGGATATCTTTGAACGTTTGTTCTTGGATACCGACTGGATTGAACTCAGAAGCAGTCCAGAACTGGCCTTTACCTAAACGGTCACGACTCGCACAAGGCGTTTGCATGATCTTAGCCACTTTATGATCTAACACATCACTAGGACGCTTTATTGGGCGACCGAATGGGAAGATTACCCCACGCAGTGCAATGCCTAAACCCATTGGGAAGTTGTTAAGCAAGTCATCTAATGAATCTTGTAACTTGTATAATGAATCTTCAACAGCCCATTGCACTAAAGGTAAATCTTCAGTTAAACGGCCATCGTCTTCATAACGCTTAAGCGTGGCAGAAGTTAGATACAATTGGCTCAGTAAATCACCTAAGCGGGCAGAAATACGTTCTTTGCGCTTTAGGTTGCCACCCAGTGTCGCCATGGCCAAATCAGATAATAGCGCTAAGTTTGCACTGAAACGGTTCATCTGTTGATAATAACGTTTTGTTTTATCTGAGTAAGGGCTATTGGTGAAGTAAGATGAGGTAACACCCATCCAGAAACTACGAATAAAGTTCGACGTTGCAAAACCAATATGACCAAAGATAGCTGAATCAAAGTTAGCTAAGCCACGGTTTGCATCAGTATCAAACGCTGATTCCATTTCGGCCAATACATATGGATGACAGCGGATAGCACCTTGTCCATAAATAATCATTGAACGCGTTAGAATGTTTGCACCTTCAACAGTAATGGCGATTGGAGCAGCTTGATAGCCACGACCTAAATAGTTATTTGGGCCAAGACAGACGCCTTTACCACCATGAATGTCCATTGCATCAATAATACATTTCTGCATTCTGTCGGTTAAGTGATACTTAACGATGGCAGAGATAACTGAAGGTTTTTCACCTAAATCGATGGCAGTTGTGGTTAAGGTTGCAACGGCATCCATTAAATATGCGTTACCGCCGATACGGGCCATTGGCTCTTCGATACCTTCTAATTTACCGATAGGTAATTTAAATTGGCGACGAATACGTGCATAAGCACCTGTAGCAACAGCGGCAGTTTTAACGCCACCGGCTGAGTTTGAAGGTAAGGTAATACCACGACCAACAGACAGACACTCAACCAACATTCTCCAACCTTGGCCGGCCATTTCTGGGCCACCAATAATGAAGCTTAATGGTACAAACACTTCGTTACCGCGTGTAGGACCATTTTGGAACATACAGTTCAATGGGAAGTGACGACGACCGGTTTCAACACCTGGAATGTCAGTTGGAATAAGGGCACAAGTAATGCCTAATTCTTCTTTATCGCCTAGTAGGTGCTCAGGGTCGCGTAGTTTAAAGGCCAGGCCTAATACAGTCGCGACTGGTGCTAACGTAATATAACGTTTGTTCCATGTTAGCTTCATACCAAGCACTTCTTCGCCTTGGAATTCACCTTTACACACCACACCAAAATCTGGAATTGAGCCAGCATCACTGCCTGCTTCAGGGCTAGTCAGTGCAAAACATGGCACGTCTATACCTTTAGCTAAACGAGGTAAATAGTGATCTTGCTGCTCTTTGGTACCATAGTGTTGTAAAAGCTCGCCAGGGCCTAATGAGTTAGGTACACCAACAGTAGAGGCTAATTCACTGCTGACGCCAGCAAGCTTTTGTAATACGCATGACTGGGCATAAGCTGAATATTCAAGACCACCAAATTTCTTCTTGATGATCATCGCGAAGAAGCCATGATCTTTTAAGAATTGCCAGATTTCTGGAGGCAAATCGCCTAACTGATGTGATACCTGATGTTGATTAGTCATTTTACAGACTTCTTCAACAGGACCATCTAGGAATGCTTGTTCATCGGCAGTTAAACGCGCTTTAGGATAGTTGTGTAATTTGCTCCAGTTAGGGTTACCGGCAAATAAATCAGCTTCCCACCACGTTGTACCTGCTTCAATTGCTTCTTTCTCTGTAGAAGACATTTCAGGCATGATACCGCGATACACTTTTAGCAGCGGACGACTGATAAAGTTTTGTCTGAATGATTTAATATTGAGTGGCAGCGCAATAACAAGGAATACAATCCATGTAATTACACCAATAATGTCCAAGGTGCTACCGACGACTAACACAATTGCCGCAGCAATCGTGGTTGATAATAGCGATACTCTTAAGTATGCCATAGCGCCGAGCACAAAGATCATCGCGATGATCCAAAGTAGGGTGGTCACTGTACTTCTCCTTAAAGCTATATGTAGGCAAAATAGCTTATTTATTGTTGATCTCATTCACAGGAATGATCGTGGTCGGACCTGTGTCACATAAAAGTTAACCTTATGCCGCCTCGATTACAAGCCTTTTTCAAACAATTGTTTAAATATTTGTGTGTCAGAAATATTCCACTCAATTGGCTTACTCGATACAATACGCTTATGAAAAGTGTTTAGCTCAATATAGCAACAGAAAAGGCAAGGCTAATGTGTGAATTACTGGCGATGAGCGCGAATGTGCCAACGGATATTGTTTTTAGTTTTACAGGCTTAGCTGAGCGTGGTGGGGTAACGGGTCCTCATGTTGATGGCTGGGGAATTACCTTTTATGAAGGTAAAGGAAACCGCACATTTAAAGACGCTTGTCCTAGTAGTCAATCACATATTGCACAGCTGATAAAGTCATATCCAATTAAAAGTGAAATTGTCATTAGTCATATTCGCCAAGCGAATCGAGGCTGCGTATCCTTAGTCAATACCCATCCTTTTAGCCGTGAGTTATGGGGCCGTTATTGGACTTATGCCCACAATGGCCAATTGACGGATTACCACTCAAGATTCATCGTTTCTCGATTTCAACCTGTCGGTGATACAGACAGTGAATTAGCTTTTTGCTGGATTTTAGAATCTGTGGTCAATAAGTTTGGTGAGCATGAGCCAGATAATCTCGATGATGTGTTTGATTATATCAGTCAACTTGCTGATGAAATAAGACAGTTAGGCGTGTTTAATATGTTGTTGAGTAATGGCATTGATTTGATGACATATTGTACCAACAACTTATGCCATATCACGCGCCGTGCACCGTTTGGAAAGGCAACTTTAATTGATACCGATGTGGTCATTGATTTTAGTCAAGAAACCACGCCAAACGACGTGGTAACCGTTATTGCAACTAGGCCACTGACCAATAACGAAAATTGGGTTGTGTTACAGCCAGGTGAGTGGAAGTTATTTAGAAAAGGTGAGTTAATCCTCCGCTAATTGCTTTATTTCATCTAATTCTGACTCTGTGATTTGAGCACTAGTTTCAGGGTCTGTATGCAGTTCATCTACCGCCGTTGAACTTTGCTTGTTAGGGCCATCAATGAGTGTCGGTGTCATAGGTGGTAGAGGTTGCTCAAATTGGTAGCTTGCTAGCTGAATATCCAGTTGTTTACTGCCTTTTGAGAAATGGCTTAACCTCACTGGCAGATACGCTAAAGTCGGTGCCATCCAGAAAAAGGTTTGTCTTTTAGTACTGTCGCGGACAACTTCAACTTTTACGGTATCGTAAGTACCGCTTTCTATCGTGACTTTTTCTTTACCTAAGACTCGAAACTGATAGTCATCAATTTCTTTTTCTTTCACCATTTTATAATCTAGTGGTCGAATATTGGCCGCTAAATCCATTCTAAATTGTAATTGCACCATCAAAGGGTCAAATACTTTCTCTTGGTATGGCAGCTTTAATGCTTCTTGCTTGTAGATGGTGTGAATAAATTGTTGCCCTTTGACAAAGGCGGTCTGTTCAGTGTAATCACTACCTGTACCAGTGCGTTCTTGTATGTATCGAAATGGCACTAATTTACCGTTTTCTAGGGTAAATTCGCTTTTAAGGTGGCGTTGATCAGATAGCATTAATAAGCTGACATCGCTGTCGAAATGATAGCTGTAAAATCCGCTATCGGTTGCAGGTAAGCGATAATTTGCTACACCTAACTCGAAGCTACCATAAAACACCTTATAGCTAGCAGTATGGGCTGTTAAGGGCGATAAAATGGCTGCTTGTTCCATGTCACTTAATGCCGCAGCTGGATTAACTTGTGCAAATTTTTCTAAAAAGACGGCGGTTTCTGATTGATGTAATTTAGGCGTGGTTTCGCTATCAGCAATAGGTTGTTGATTGTCAGTTGCGTGTGCGTGGATCACCGGGCTAATACACAAGATTAACGTGGATAAGCGAGTTAATTTATTGACCAAAGTATTGTTACCTTCAATTTTGATAATGGTTAATAGCTTGATATTAATAGGGTAAAGTTATTACTAGGGTGGCGATATCAGGTTTCCATTGATATTGAGACAATGAAATCTTGCCTGCGTTCACTTCTATTCCATCTAATCTTAGTAATTGTTGTTGAGTTTGAAAAGCATCAGTGTTGTTAGCAGACGAGATTTTACCCTGGCTATTAATCACTCGATGCCAAGGTAAGGTTAGATTCTGTGGTGCTAATTTTAACGCCCTAGAAACGTAACGTGCTCTGCCTGGTAATCCTGCAAAGTCAGCAACAACGCCATAAGGTAACACATTGCCTTTTGGGATAAGGTTAACAACAAACCAAATGCGCTCAATTGAAGATAGGGTAGACATTAGATCCCAAATAAACCCACTATAGACACAATAGTGATTAGATGTTGAATATTAGGCAAGGATAATAAAACATTTTCAAAAGTACAATCGTAATCAAGCTGATTACGATTGTAGTGTATTTTAGTTGGCGATTACCTTAGCTCACTTTTACAGTACGGTTAAGTAGATACACAAAAAGTGACTAATCGCACCGCCAAGAACAAATAAGTGCCATATAGCATGATTATATGGGATACGTTTACCTACATAAAATACCACGCCTAAACTATAAAATAAGCCGCCTGCGAATAATAAGCCCAAGCCTAAATCACTCATTTTAGTGTTTAAGTCGCTTATTATGGTGACACATAACCACCCCATGGATAAATACAGCAGCACACTAAAAGCTTTAAATCGGCCAATGAACAAGGTTTTAAATATAATTCCTCCTAGCGCTAATGTCCAAATAGCCACAAGGATAATCGTGGCCTGAGAACTTTGAAGGCTAATCAGCATCATTGGAGTGTAGGTGCCAGCTATGAGCGCATAAATGGCGCAATGATCAGCCATTTTAAAGCGTTTTCGCCACAGCGCGCTTTTACTTGAGTGATACAAGGTCGATGCTAAAAATAACGCAATAATACTGACCCCATAAATCGTTACACCTGTGATTTGTAGCAAGGTTAAATGATCTGGAGCTTTTATAAGCATCAGAATTAACCCAACAATACCTGCTATCACGCCAAGCGCATGCGATAATGCATTGGCTTGTTCTTCCCTATGGCCGTAATCTGAGCCAGAAGAAACGTTAGATGTTTGCTCTGATGTCGAGATGTTTGATAGTGAATTCATAATATCCTGTGAATAACGCTGAAAGGATTTTGAGCAAATTGAGTTTATCAGCCCTAATATTAAATAGCTATATTTAGGTGAACACGTGTAAGCTGAAATTTAAGTCTCATACATCATGGCGTAGATGGTCTTTTTACGCTTTATTGGGTTAAGCTTTATTAATCTCATTGAGGGGTTAACCGCATAAATAAGGTGCTATTCAATAAGGCGGTTGACGTTATACTTAGGCAATCATTATTGGCAGATTAGACTTTATGTTTAAAAATAACCAACAATCCCATTCGAGTATTTCAGCATCAACTCGCCACCACTCGCGTTGGGGAAATAAATCATTACCGCAAGCAGATGCTGTTAGTATTGATTTTGACAAAAACGTGACACCTTTTGTAGAGTCAGAAGATGATGTTGTGGATGAACATGAGTTACAACGGCATCGCCAGCAAGTCGCTGATGATATCCAACTGCAGTTAACGGGTGTAACAAGTTCAGTCAATCGCAACGAACCTTTGTTACAGCCTGATGAGCCAAATGCTAATGCCTTGCAACGGGCTTTGGCTGTTGTGAGTAGGAGTCCTTATCTTGCTTTACTCGTGGTATTTGTCCACCTGCTTGTGATTACACTAGTGGTGTTATTTGGACGAGTTGATATTAGTGGTATGTCAGATATTCCCGTGACTGAACCGGCGACAAAATCGTTACCCGCCTTAAAAAGTTATCTTATTACCCAAGCAGAATACGATAAATTAGTTGAGCGAGCACAAGCCAATGCCGCGAGCCAGGTGACACAACCCGATGCTGGGATAGCTGCAGAAATGGATCAATCCGAGGTTACGCCCGTATCAGAAGTTGAGCCAATAACGACACAATGAGTACCTTAGTGTACTCATTGTTTATCATTAATGTCTGATAGTGAAACGATTGTCTGTGAAGATATTGTTAGTGAGATTATTGCAGTAAAACAGACACAAGCTTATGCCTCATTATGGTGTTTTAAGCGATTATCCATCATCGACCAACACAACACGCACAATAGACCGCTTATAAGGCCAATAAGATGTGATTCAGTGGCAACCCGTGCATTGATTAATTGAGTCACGCTGTCACTGGCACCAAATACTTGCTCATAACCGACTTTTAACATGACTCCTATCACGAGTAAGTATCCCGACTTGTAGCCTTTACGTATATCCATCACAGCACCAAATACAAATAATCCGTGCAATACGCCACTTAGACCCACATAGGCCTTTAAGGTAGGGTAGAACAGGTATAAACCTATGCCTTCAAATAAACATAAGCTTAAAAACAGTAGCAACAACTTGCCTGAATGATTTTTGTAATGTACTTCATGTAAAAAAACAATTACCCAAAATCCAGCTAAATTCATTAGCAAATGCCATAAATTGGTATGCAACAGGTTTCCAGTGACTAAGCGCCAAACCTGACCACTGGCAATTAAGTCATATTGATAGCTAAAATACTGATCAATAGGTAAAAATGCAGGAGAGGGAATATCTGCTGCAAACAGAGCAATACAAATAAGACTGATCACCACAAGAAAATGATACAGACCAATTGTGTTTGAATTATGTTTTAGCAAAATATCCTCTATATACTTCTGTTCACGACTAATTAAGCCGATTTACCTCAACACAGAATTAACTGTAGACTAAAAAGACTTCACTAGGCTAATAGTGTGTTTTCATATTGATTAAGCAATCTTAAAGAAAATAAAAAATCAGATGGTTAACTTTACACTACAGGCTAAATATCAATAATAGGCTTACAGCTTACTGTTTAACGAGTCCATCACGACTTGACTGTTTTGTAAATAATCATCTAAACCACGTTGACGAAGTACACAAGCAGGGCAATCGCCACATCCTTTGCCTACTATTCCGTTATAGCAAGTTAAGGTTTGATGTTGCACTAAAGCCAATTGGTGATATTTGTCTGCCAATGCCCATGTTTCTGCTTTATTGAGCCACATTAAAGGTGTAATAATTTTCAGGGGTTTATCCATGCCTAATGCTAATGAATGTTGCATAGATTGCACAAACTCATTGCGGCAATCTGGATAACCAGAAAAATCGGTTTCACATACGCCAGTAATAATGTCATTACAGCCTAATTGATACGCGTAAATTCCTGCTAAGGTTAAAAATAAAATGTTACGGCCAGGAACAAAAGTATTTGGTAAACCATTGTTCATCAATTCATGTGAAACCGGAATTGCATCACGCGTTAGCGCCGAAATAGCTAATTCGTTTAATAAGCTAGTATCCATGACTTTATGACTGGCTAATTTCAACTCAATTGCCAATGATTTTGCCACTTCTATTTCTTGTCTATGACGTTGGCCATAATCAAAGGTGATCCCATGTACTTCATCGTACTGTGATAATGCTTGGATAAGACAAGTGGTTGAATCTTGACCACCACTGAAAACAACAAGGGCTTTAGTCGGTGTGTTTAGCTTTGTATCTGACATGGATATACTCTTAACGTACTGAACTGACTTGCAAGATCGGGGTGATCAACGCCCAGTGGTTCAGGAAATAGAATGGATATTTTACCTAAGGCAGGCTCAACTGCAAAGCCATAGCGGTAAATACTTGCAGCTAATGGCAAAATACTCTATAAATGCCGGCCCGTAATTCGTCAGCCGGTTACTGCTGGTCACTACAAGTAAGGTAAACAATGAAATATCCCGTTAACGAAGTATTTGAAACCATACAAGGCGAGGGTACATATACTGGTGTTCCTGCGCTGTTCGTTCGCTTGCAGGGTTGCCCTGTTGGGTGTTCATGGTGCGATACCAAGCAAACGTGGGATGTATTACCTGAGAATAAGGTGACCGCAGAGCAAGTGATTCAGGTCGATGGCACCATAGGACGTTGGGCTGATCATAATGGTCACACATTACTGCAAGCATTTCGGGACAAAGGTTTTACCGCAAAACATATCGTGTTAACTGGTGGTGAGCCGTGTTTGTATGACCTAACGGAATTAACTAACGATTTTGTTGAGGCGGGTTATCAGATCCAGATTGAGACCAGTGGTACGTTTGAAGTGAAATGTCATCCTGATGTGTGGGTGACGGTATCACCTAAAATTAATATGAAAGGTGGCTACAAGGTACTTGATCAAGCGTTAAATCGTGCTAACGAAATTAAACATCCTATTGCGACAGAACGTCATATTGAAGAATTAGATGAGCTGTTACAACACATAGATATCAGTGCCAAAACGATTTGTTTACAACCGATTAGTCAAAAGGCGCGGGCAACCGATCTTGCAATGAAAGTGTGTATTGCGCGTAATTGGCGTTTATCGATTCAAACTCACAAATATTTGAATATCGACTAATGTGTATTTAGCAACGTTTCCCCTTGATGCTGAGCCAATAATGAAAGCCGTTGAATCCAGATTCAACGGCTTTTTTAATGTTTAGTTAACTGATTAAACCACAAACATTAAAGGCAGACAGTTTCTCGCGATAGTGCTGAAAACAACCGATATTATTTTCGATCCACTCGGGGTTGTAGTAGGTATCGAGATAACGTTCACCAGCATCACAAATTAACGTCACAATTGAACCTGTTTGGCCTGCATGTCGCATCTGTGTTGCCAGCAATAACGCCCCATACAAGTTTGTGCCAGTGGACGCGCCCGTTTTACGACCAATTAATTGTTCTAGCCATTGAATGGTTGCGATTGACGCGGCATCTGGGATTTTAATCATGCTATCAACCACCCCTGCAATAAACGATGGTTCAACCCGAGGTCGGCCAATACCTTCAATTTTACTGTATTTATCACTCACAATCGTGGCATCACCACTGTGAAAATAATCATAAAAGACTGAGTTTTCTGGGTCAACGACGCACAGTTGGGTTTTTTGTTGTTGATAGCGAATATAGCGACCAATAGTGGCACTGGTGCCGCCAGTTCCTGGACTCATCACAATCCAGCTTGGGATTGGATGTGGTTCGCGTTCCATTTGGTTAAAAATAGAATCAGCAATATTGTTGTTACCCCGCCAATCTGTTGCACGTTCAGCATAAGTGAATTGGTCCATATAGTGACCTGTTAACTCAGCAGCCAATCTTTCTGATTCTGCGTACATCTGACTGCCATTATCAACAAAGTGGCATTTAGCCCCATAAAATTCAATTTGTTCAATTTTCTTTTTAGCGGTGTTTTTAGGCATTACCGCAATAAAAGGTAAACCGAGTAATCGAGCGAAATAGGCTTCTGAAACGGCAGTGCTGCCAGAGGATGACTCAATGATTGGGGTATCTTTTTTTATCCAGCCATTACAAAGGGCATATAAAAATAATGATCGAGCCAAACGGTGTTTTAAGCTGCCTGTAGGATGTGTACTTTCATCTTTTAGATAAATGTCTATGCCATCAAGTTGTGGCAAGTCTAATTTGATTAGATGTGTATCAGCAGAACGTTGATAATCGGCTTCTATTTTTGCAATGGCCTGATTGACCCAAGATGATGACATGCAATAATACTCGTTATTCCAAAAAGGAATAAATAATAACTAAAATACAAAGTTAAGAGTAGTGTTTATCGATCCATATAGGGATTTATTGTTCAATAATGGCAGTAAAGGATGAAATAGAGCAGATAAAGACAAAATACCGTAAATAATGGCATCAATAATGTTGACCGGCGAAATAGCCAATTAACAGCAGCAGAAAAGATTAAGCAAAAAATAGTACCGTTAGGGGGTAAAACTTGTCGTGTAGGAATTGAAAAAATCGATGCTTGATAACGAGGAATTGTGGACAGATATTTAGCTAGTATCACGATATAAATTGATAAAACAAAATGTAAAATGGTGGAGGGAGAAGGATTCGAACCTTCGAAGGCTGAGCCGTCAGATTTAC
>NZ_JBGOOV010000037.1:0-38522 GCF_041439795.1 Shewanella sp. 5S214 | reverse complement strand
CATTTACAGGTACCCATTCAGATTTCAAACTTCTAAAGAAACGCTCCATTGGTGCATTATCCCAACAGTTTCCTCGACGACTCATACTTTGCTCAATCTGAAGACGCCATAATAACTGCCTAAATTTCAGGCTAGTATAATGCGAGCCCTGATCGCTGTGATACATCACATTCTCAGGCTGCCCTCTTAACTCAAATGCCATTTTCAAGGCCTTACAGGTCAGCTCACTGTCAGGCGATAATGACAACGCCCAACCAACAGGTTTACGGGAAAACAGGTCTAGAACAACCGCTAAATAGGCCCAACGATTACCGACCCAAACATACGTCACATCACCACACCACACTTGATCCGGTTGGGTAACCGCAAACTGTCGCTTAAGCGTATTTGGGATAGCAACATGCTCTTGTGTCGCTTTTCTATAAGAATGCTTAGGCTGCTGACAGCTGACTAACCCAAGCTTTAGCATTAGATTGCGGGCTCGATAGCGACTAAGGTTAATCCCTTTGTTAGTGACTAATTGCGCTATCGTTCGAGCACCGGCAGAGCCATTACTAATACGATGTGCGGCCTTCACTTCACTGCATAAAATAGTAAAGTCTGCATCAATATGGTCTTTTCTTTTTAGCCAATACTTATAGCTACTGCGATGAACGTTAAATGCATTACAAATAGTGAAAGTAGAGTGGCTCTGCTTGAGTTGGCTGATTAACGCAAATTGTTCATCGAGTCTGACATCAAGAGAGCTGTAGCCTTTTTTAGGATAAGGTTATGCTCCTCAATACGCGCGATGTGCTTCTTCAATTCACGGATTTCAATTTGTTCAGGGGTAATCGGAGATGCTTTGGGAGTGCCCCCCTGGCGTTCTAACTTTAACTGCCTAACCCATTTATCCATAGTCGATTTGCCCACGTTCATCGCTTTTGCAGCTTGAATGATTGTGTGGTTTTTATCGAGGACTAATTGGGCTGCTTCAAGTTTGAATTCAGCGCTAAATGTTTTTTTGGTTGTCGATCTCATGTGCTCACCTAAAGTTATCTACGAGGCAATAATATCACCTCTATTTAGGTGGCCAAAATAACTATGCCACTACATACAGCAAGCATAAAGCCAGTATATTCAACGAGATAACATTAATTAACTAGATCTACTCATCAGTTCACAGACCGCATTACCCAAAAAAAACGTTGGCACCATGAGCGAAATGGATCCTCAATTAGATTTCATTGAGTTAACCCCCAAAGTCGATACAAGCCAGCCCAACACCTTAAATCACCGATTAGACCCTAATAGAATTGTAAAACAAGGAGATTATTGCTACCGAGTAGTCGATCTCGCTACCCAGGTTAACCCCCATGGTTGGGGATTAGGTTTCGCAGAATATTGTGGCGAAGATGAATCTAAAAAGCAGCTAACAGAAGCGATTAACAACAGGATAAGCAAAGTAAAATGATCTCAGCCTTAGCTAAGTCATCAGATCCAAATCGATGATAGTACAATCTAATTAAATTGATTTACCAACTCAGTTTGACGGTTTCCCTGACCGCTAATTTCTAGACTATGTATTGCTGCATGATGACAATTCTGTTCGAATTGATTAATGCCATCTTGTAATATCATAGCATTAGTATAAATTTGATTAACAACAGCAGCTTGCTCTTCTGCAGCAACTGAAATTTGCTCGCCATTACTTTCGATAATCCCCATCACTTCGCTCACCGAAATCAGGCTTTGCTCGAGCATTTTACTGGAATCGATACTCCTATTGGTCAAGATATCACTTCGTTCCATTTGCGCAACCGCCTTTGCGGTTGTCTGACTCAGTGTATTGATAATAGCGTGTATTTCATGTGCAGAAGTTGCCGAGCGACTGGCCAAGTTACGTACCTCGTCTGCGACCACCGCAAATCCTCTGCCCGACTCTCCAGCTCTCGCAGCTTCAATAGCAGCATTGAGTGAAAGTAAGTTTGTTTGCTGCGCAATACTCTCGATCACATCGACCACTTGGTTTACGTTTTGACATTGCTGATCCAATGAAGAAATAGCAAGACGAGACTCCTCCAATAAGTTATTAATTTCCGTAGTCGCGATTTGGCTGCTAGCTAATGCCGCCTTAGTTGACTGTATTTGGTTAACTAAGTGATGAATTTCTGTTGTTGAATTTGTGGTATTTTTAGCGATATCGGTAACCGAAGAGCTCATTTGGCCGATGGCTGTGACAACTTGTTCCAGGTTTTGCGACTGCGTCACCAACTGGTTTTGATTTGCTTGATTTTGTTGTTGATGCTCTTCTAAACCTTGCTGCAATTCCTCGCCACTGTCTTTTATACGTCCAACCACCGCCAGCGTTTCAGCTTTTTGCATCCGTAGACTTAACTCGATGTGGGAAAGCTCATCGGTATAACCAGTGTAAACAAATTGATTTAGCGGATTATCGTGTATTTTTTCACTCAACATCAGGATTTGACTAAAACGCTGCTTAAGAACATAAAGCGGCCGACAAAAACAGATAATGGCCACAATAAATGCGAGTACCGTGAAAAAACCATTGGAGTAAGGTAAGGACATCAATAACCCGACTGATAACAACCAAGCCAATAAGAGTTTGGTAATAATACTGGCGCCAAACTTTGGCTTAGCGGCTTTTCCAGCATTAATGGCATCGTAACAGGCTTGGGCGCGTTCAGTCAGCTCTGCTTCAGGCTGAGTTCTTACCGACTGGTACTCGCAAATAGTCCCGTTACGTTTAATCGGGGTGACATAAGCATTAACCCAATAATATTGACCATTTTTACAGCGATTCTTCACCAATCCCATCCAGCTTTTTCCCTGCTTAATAGTGTCCCATAGGTCACTAAATGCAGCTTTAGGCATATCAGGATGACGAACTGTACAGTGGGGATGATTGATAAGTTCATCTTCTTTATAACCACTGACAGTCATAAAGTCATCGTTAACATGAGTAATAATACTGTCTAAATCGGTTGTCGAAAGAATCATATAATCCGACGGATAAGTGACTTCTTCATCGATGATATCTTTTATGGTCATATTGATATATTAAACGTCATTAAGTAAATAAGTGAGCCGATTATTAAACAATCAGTATTACTTGTATGTGATGACTCACGACTTTAATCAGTAAATAATTAACATCTTTAAAATATATGCGATAAGTCACATTGATAACAACCAAAGTCAATGTGGTATCAAAGTTTACGTTGCGAAGTATTGATTAATCATATAAATGATTATGGTGCTAGAGATAGATTTTTGAGGCCAGTCGCTACCATAAGACAATCAATAGTGACGAAATAACAGCTATCATGCCAATGAGTAGAATCACTCTTGAAGATTTGATATCAAAGAAACAAGCAATATTAAAATACTGTGACACGCTTATTACCAACAGTGCCAAAAACAATTCGCCTTGACATCTATAGCACCAAGCGGAAACCTAGGTATAGGAGTAACCACTATTCAGACTCACTAAAATGCAAACAATTAACTTGATAATATGATGAGCAAGGTAATGACTATTATCATTATTTATTCGGTTTTAATTTTACTTAAAGTAATTAAAACCTAAAGATGCCATAGGATAAAGTGATTTAATATTACGTCTATATTTAGCAAAGATAATAGTGGCTATGGTGACAGCAATAGTGACCCCAAAAGGATGCTTTTGGGTTTGTTTTTTAATAGAGTAAAGTAATAAATTGATCGATAATTCACTCTGCCTAGCTGATACGTTACCTTGCATACGCTTTAGCTTAATCGAGTGATTGAGATGCTTTAGAGATGACATCCATACCCTCCTTTAATTGCGAGATAGTGTCTTTAAAGCCAAAAAACTGCATTAGGTATTTTTGCCAGTAAACTAGACCGACTAAAACCATACTCATTATGAATAGAAATAGACCTACTCCGATAAGCATGTTGTGAGTAATGCTATATGAAACAATTCCTACACTGACACATATACTGAAAATAAAAAGTACCAATAAAGGAATAAACAAAAGTTGGCAAACAAGAAATTTTTTCGCCACAACAACATTTCTAGAGACTTCCATAAAGAAAAGTTGGACAGTAGATTCTGACCACTGCCCAATATCTTGCGCGACTTTTGATACCTTATTAAAAATATCAGTTATTTCGTCAACATTAGCATTAACCTCATCGGAATTAGATAACGGATCGGTTTGCGTACCGTCAGAGATCTTATTGTTACTCGACACTGTCTTGGTGTTTTCCATAATAAAATCTCTCCGGTTACCTTTTTACTTTGTAATTTTCGAAATTGCCCAACCAGCTAAAAATGCACACCCAACGCTGAGTAAAGGATGTTCCTTTATCATGTTTCCAGCTTGATGGGTTGCAGACTTAACTTTTGCAGAGCCTTCATTGAGTGATTCTTTGGCGTGATCTTTTAAAGAACTAACGGCTTCTGATGTTGCCTCTTCAGCCAAATGATAAGCATCTTTGACTTTTTCTTGAGAGTCTTGATTTTTTTCTTTTGTTGTAGCCATTTTAATCTCCTTAAATAATCTTTCGAGTTCTATTATTACGAATAAATAGCAATAATAAATGATTACATCCAAACATTACTATCTAACATAAAATAGGTAAATCAATACAATATCAATTTAAAAACGATAAAGTATCGATTGTTATTAGTTATGATGCGAATGACATGCCACAATGATAATGTTAACCATAAAAGTTATAGATGAATGATATAAATAGCTTTTTATTACAACCACATTAAATTTAAATACCTAAATACATTTAACTTTGTATTTTTTACAGGTAATTATATTAAATCATGTAAAAATTACTCAAAAAACCATGTGAGTAGAATCAATTTTCATTATAAAAAAATTTATTCGCTAGATGATTAAACACGCTGAAATATTCTTTGATAATAAAATATGTATGAGTAGTATTAGAGATGAACTCTATCCTCCATTACCCTATAATATATCCTCACGGTTTAGACATTTCATCAATCTAATATACAAAAAAGAAAGCAGTAAAGAATCAACTCAACAATGGTTATGCATAAATGCCATAGTGTCGATATACCAGCACTGTTAGCGTTTATATGGGTCACACAATTGATGTGTGCTAGATAACGGTAAATCAATCAAAACACGGTATAATCACGGTGAATTAATGATAAGAGGAAGATAACGTGCTGACAAAAATTCTAGTCACACTATTAGTCATTATTGGCGCTATTGTGTACTTACGTCGCGGTCGAGGTAATAAAGTCAGTCACAGCGCTGCAATGGCTGAAGCAGAAAAATATCCCTTTTTTAGTCGGGCAATTATTTACGCAATGATTGCTATGTCGATGTTAGCAACTGCAGGTTATTGGGGCTGGAGTTTGTATGACGACAACACTGTGGTTGATGTAACAATTTCATCCCCCATAGAAGCGATGACAGCAAGTTACAAAGTCCGTAAAAAAGATATTGAAGCAGAGAAGATTACCACTATTGACGGGATTCAAATCCGTTTATCGAATCAAGAAAGATTAACCATCAAAGCGACCAAGGGGCAATAATACCTCAAGCTTCAATGCTCATGCTTTGACTTAATCATGCCAAACATACTGCCATGTCTTTGATCTTTTATCCTAGTTCTGCCGATTTCAATCATCAAGGCGATTTATTCGCCAGCAACATGGCTTAGCCCCACCATAATATTGTGCTGTGCCTCTGTGCCATGGTGCAGATCATTACGATAAAATAATCATCAGCACTATAGGTAAACCCTCAGAACAATGGTATTGAGGCTAGGCAAGATCAATGTCGTACCTTTGGCCGAAAAACAACAGCCAGCAGCGGCCTCAGGATAAAATTAACGACTCCATCTTCATCGACACAATCCACAATACCATGATGAGTAACATTGATATCTCAGGGCAGAGACTGGCTTTAACTTAACATTAGGTTTACCGATCTCATCAACAATCTAGTTGCAGAATGAAAAAATTGTTTTCATCGCTTCACATGCTAAAGACCCGTTTGCTAAACACTTGATATAATACTTGTAAGTTATTTTTATTTATCGTGCTGCTAATTACCACTTTTCTACTATCCTAGGTCTATAGAATATAATTTTTATTCAATAGCATTATTTAAGCAAAAAATACTTTCTCTAAGTGCATCAAATCCTTGTATTATTAATGTTGAAATGCTTTAACATCAGGTGGTAGTTAGATGTCTAATACGTATAAACAAATGCGTTGCTTTATTATATTCCTGTCATCTGCTTGTTTTAGCCTTGCTGCCTATTCTGAAGATACATTAAGTGTATTGGCATGGCCTGGGTATGCAGATCCAGATTTAGTTACCATTTTTGAACAGCGTTATCAGGTTAAGGTTAATGTCACCTTGGTTGAATCTGATGACACTATGTGGAATCGGTTAAATGCAGGTATTGGGGATAAATTTGATGTATTTGCTGTCAATACTGCCCAATTACAACGTTATATTGATAAGGGTATTAGCGTCCCCTTAACATTATCTAATATCCCCAATAGTCAAAATCAATTGCCACGTTTTAGCGACCTTTCTTCAATACCGGGTCTGATCCGAAACGGCAAAGTATATGCCATTCCCTACACCTATTCAGAAATGGGCCTTATTTATGATCGAAATGAGTTTAGTCAGCCTCCTGATTCTTTTTCGATAATGTGGGATAAACGTTATCAAGGCCGAGTATTGATGTATGCGGGCAGTGAGCACAACTTTTCGTTTGCTGCGTTATCGCTTGGTTTAAAAAATCCTTTTCAAATCCCAAATTCAGAGTTTGGCCTGGTGACCCAGCAAGTTATTGCTTTGCGTAGAAATATTTTGACTTACTATGAAAAACCGGAAGAAGCGACGCTGCTATTTAACGAAAACCATATTGCATTAATGTTCGCCAATTATGGTTCTCAACAAGTCAAAATGCTCAAAGAAACTCAAGCTAATATTGGCTATGTTATCCCCAAGGAAGGCGCTTTAGCTTGGTTAGACTGTTGGTCTGTTACTCGAGATGCCAAAAATAAAACATTAGCGGAGAATTGGATTAACTTCCTATTAGAACAAAAGGTGAGTCATGCTCTATCAGAAAGACAAGGCTTAGCAAATACGCTTGAAGAACCGGAAGGGTTAACAGCGTCGGACAAACTCATCTGGTTGGAGCGGGTCGAAAATATGGATAAACGTAAATTGCTATGGGATAGAATTATCTCTGGCGAAGTGCCGGAAGAATTTTAATGGCTGCAGTGTCATCAAATAATCAGCCTGTTAAATTTGGCATTGCGATTAAACTTACCATCTTGCTGTCCCTGTTTGGGATTTTAGCCAGTGCTTCTACAGGCTATTTCACCTTTAATGCCACCCGCGATATCTTATCGGATAAAGCGACGCAAGGAATGATTGATGCCACAAAACTTCTCGGCCGACGTTTTTATTCGATGGCTAATGAGGCGGCTAACCAAACCAGAGTTCTGGCAAATACTAAGTTAGTAGACGATTCATTTGGTCATGATAATGCCTCAGTTATTGCTCGAGAATCTTTGTCAGATAATTTCAAAAGTTTATTGTCGGTTTACCCTGAATATTTTCAAGTTAGATTAATTGGCGCGCAAGAGTATGGGCGCGAGATGGTTAGGGTTGATCGGGATGATGGCCAATTAGTTGTGATCCCTCAACCCCATCTACAAGAAAAACAACATTATCCTTATGTCTATAAAACCTTAAAACTGAATAAAGGCGAAGTGTTCTTTTCTAAAATTTTCATTAATCATGAACGGGGGGCTCATGCTGGATTAGGCCAACCGACATTGCAGGTGGCATCGCCTGTTATTGATGATAAAGGCAAAGCCATTGGGGTGATTGTCATTAATGTCGACTTGAATTTGATGTTTAGCATATTGAAGTCAGATATGTCTGAAGAGTATCAACTGTATTTGACTAATGAGACAGGTGATTTTCTTATTCATCCAAATAGACTAGAAACCTTTGGTTTTGATCGTGGACGACAATTTTTAGTACAAGATACCTTTGAGCCGGTTGATCAAATTATTAATTCTGGCGTACAAGCCGTCACGATTCGCCAAACGCTAGGTTTTGATAATATTGAAAGTATCGGTGGATTTACCAGTATTCCTTTTAGTCAATCTACCGGTAATCGTTTTGTGATTATCGGGTTAACTGTGCCGATTGATTTTGCTTTATCTGAAACGAATATTTTGACTGAAACAGGCCTGCGAGTTGTTCTGGGATTGAGTTTTCTCGGTATTCTTATTTCGCTCATAGTGGCAAGAATATTTGTGCGCCCCTTGAAGAACTTGGTCGCGGTTGTGCGTCGGTTTAGTGAGACAAATCAGGTGACTCGACTCTCAAATTATAAGCAAGATGAACTAGGGCTGCTGGCAAATAGTATCGTCAGTATGCAAGAAGGTATTTTGACTCATTTAACGAGTCTTAATGACCAAAATACTCAACTCAATCACGAGATTCACGAGCGAGAAAAAATTGAAGCTTATGATAAATTCCATACACATACTCTAGAGTTATTGGCCCAGAATAAAAATTTAGATGATATTCTTGAATCGATCGTATTAGGGATCGAGGGGCTAAAAGAAAAATTTATTTGCAGCATTCTGTTGATTGATAAAAGCGGTAAAAAATTTGTTAAAGTGATCGCCCCTCACTTACCTGACTTTTATAATGAAGCGCTTGAAGGGGTTGAAATTGGCATAGGTGTTGGCTCTTGTGGCACTGCGGCGTTCACTAAAGAACTGGTCATTGTTGAAGACATTCAGACACATCCTTTTTGGAGTAATTATAAAGCACTGGCAACACAGGCAAACTTAGCTTCATGCTGGTCTCAGCCTATTATCTCTTCAACAGGCTTAACATTAGGTACTTTTGCAATGTATTGCCGTGAAGTGGCGACACCTTCTGCAGATGATATCGAACTCATTAAGAGAACGGCTCGCTTAACCAGTGTATCAATTGAACGAAAGTATGCAGAAGATGAAGTTAATAATCTGGCTTTTTTTGACTCACTGACCCTGCTTCCGAATAGGCGCCTATTACTCGACCGTTTAAATCAGGAGCTCGCTGCAAGAGTACACAGTAAAAAGCAAGCCGCTCTTTTATTTATTGATTTAGATAAATTCAAGGCGCTCAATGACTCATTAGGCCATGATATGGGTGACCTATTATTACAACAGGTTGCAAGTCGCATCAAAGCTTGTGTAAGAGAGAGTGATACCGTGTCTCGTTTAGGTGGTGATGAGTTCGTGGTCATGCTTAAAGGGCTCAGTGAACAAGCGATTGTCGCGGTGTCAGAAGCGGAAGTTGTCGGCAAAAAAATTCTCCACTCATTGTCTGAAACCTACCAACTTGCGTCTCATCAATATCTTATAACCCCTAGTATTGGTGTTACATTATTAAGTGCTGACCATCAAAATGCTGATGAAGTATTTAAGCAAGCTGATATTGCTATGTATCAGTCTAAAAAATCAGGTGGCTGTGCACTATTTTTCTATGACCCCGACATGCAAGCCCATCTTATTTCGCGTATTCGTATTGAAACCGAATTACGCGAAGCCATTAGCAAGGGAAAACAATTTGAACTTTATTATCAGCCTCAGATTAACTCATTAGGTATTGTAACGGGAGCTGAAGCGCTAATTCGTTGGAATACTGCGGATCGAGGTATTGTTTCACCTTTAGAGTTTATTGCTATTGCGGAAGAATCAGGTTTGATTTTACCCTTGGGAGATTGGGTTTTAGAAACAGCCTGTCAGCAGCTTGCAACTTGGGCATTAGAACCGAAATCAGCTCATTTGACCTTGGCCGTGAATATTAGTGCAAGACAAATGGGCATTCCAGCATTTGTTGAGAATGTATTAACTATCGTGAGTCAGGCGAATATTAACCCAGAGAAACTTAAGCTAGAGCTTACAGAAAGTATTTTATTGGAAAATATGGAAGATACAATTACAAAAATGACCGCTCTTAAGGCACGGGGGATCAAATTTTCTATCGACGATTTTGGTACCGGATATTCGTCCTTGCAATACCTGAAACGCTTACCCTTGGACCAGCTTAAAATTGACCAATCATTTATTCAAGATATTGAAAATGACCCCAATGACAGGGCAATTGTGCGGACCATTATTGCCATGGCAAATAGTTTAAATCTAGAGGTGATCGCTGAAGGCGTTGAAACAGAAAAACAGAAAGAACTACTGACTAACAAAGGTTGTTTAAACTACCAAGGATATTTATTTAGTAAACCCTTGCCGTTAAAAATGTTTAACCAGTATCTGACAAAGCATTAAGTCTATTCTACAAAACCATGGGGCCAGAATCTTATAGCGTGGCTCCCATTATTGCCATTGCAACGGTTCATTTGCTTGATTGACAGCAAGCAGTTCTGCTTTGCTGAAATAACCTTGTTGGCGAAAACTAGGCTATTGCTTTGAAGAAACCATCTTTTAAATCGATAAACAGTGATAACAATCTACCGCCATCGACATGAATACAAGCTGTGTTAGTCAATAATGATTCTGCCTTACTCTATTAATAGGGTGCTCAATATTTATATTCCTCAAAGTGACAATCCCCACTCAACAAGTGTGTACACATCCTTGCTATTTGGTTGTTCGAAACCATAAAGATCAACAGCAACCTTTTTGCTAATCAATCATAAAGCCCGCTGGGCTCATATCATTTCAGCTTAAAGCAACTCCTTTGACCTTCTGAAAATTTAAGCGAGGTTTAAGTTTGGGTTCAGTAACCTACTCCTAGACCACAATTAGGAGAGTCACATTATGTCATCAAATACACTGCAAACCATTAAAGTCTGGGATGTGTTGATCCGCGTATTCCATTGGTCACTCGTTGGCTTTTTTACCTTAGCGTACCTCACAGAGGGCGAAGATGAATGGATGACGATCCACAGCTACGCAGGTTACAGCATTTTAATCCTGCTGGTGTTTCGCTTGTTATGGGGTGTAATTGGAACTCATCATGCGCGCTTCAGTAACTTTGTCACTCGGCCTAAAAACGCCTTAATTTATGTCAAGGCACTTGCCACTGGTAAAGCCAAAGATTATGTCGGCCATAACCCTGCTGGAGCCTTGATGATCATCACCTTGATAATCAGTATCGCCATCACCGGATTTTCAGGAATGGCCCTATACGCCACCGATGGGTATGGGCCATTAGCCACCAGCTTTTTTGCCACTTGGCCAGAAGGCGCAATAAAAGAAGTCCATGAGTTTTTTGCCAACTTTACCGTGTTCTTAGTGGTTATCCATGTCGGCGGCGTGTTAGTCAGCAGCTTGCTCCACAAAGAAAACTTAATCAGAGCCATGGTTACTGGTAAAAAACACCGTCCACTAGAAAAGTAACACTGATTTAATCAACCTATTTTTGAGATAGAAAGCACTCATAAAGTGAGCTTTCATCGTCAACCTGACATTTTTAACCAAAAGGAATGCCCTATGAACACAATGACTCAACCCACCATTAGCCAAAAGCTTAATCTGGTTAAGATATCGGCCTTAATGCTGAGCAATATAAGTTTAACCCTTGCTTGCCTTGCTATCACAAGCATAAGTTTCACCAGCTTTGGTGTAAATGCCGCTAACAGTAAAGTGGATAGCCTCCCCTTAAGTGCCGAGCGCATTGGCAGGCAACTGCAAAACTATCAATCCCTAGGCGCAGGGCCATTCTCTGCGGCAGCGGGACAAACATTATGGATGAAGGAAATGGATGGTCGTAGCTGCACTAGCTGCCACACGGCTAAAGTCAGTGAAATGGGCATGCACCAAAATACCCGTAAGATGATTGATCCTATGGCGCCATCTATCACACAAGCTCGTCTAACAGACACAGCAAAAATAGAAAAATGGTTTACTCGTAACTGTAATTGGACCTTCAAACGCGACTGTACCGCACAAGAAAAAGGCGATGCTTTACTCTGGTTAAGCCAGCAATAACAAAGATTAACCAGTGATAAACAATCATTATTTTTTATTAAAGACAACTGCGAACAAAGGAACATCTCATGACAAAGCAAACGCATCTAATAAGCTGGATTGCAGGTTCATCGATTACGGCAGCCGCATTAGCCATTGGTATTATCGGTATCAGCCTGACTCTAACAGGCACAGGATATGCCGACGATGACCATAACCGAGGGCGGGGAATTCCACAAAATGTGGAATATAGCGCCGAATGTGGCAGTTGCCACATGGCCTACCCTGCCAATTTATTACCTGCAGAAAAATGGCGCGCCATCACAGCTAATCTTGAGGATCATTTTGGTGATAATGCCAGCCTAGACCCTCAAGCAACGGCTAGAATTGAGGAGTATCTGCTTCTACATGCAGCTAAAAATGGTAAAGTGCTAAAAAACAGTAAGCCATTAATAGCAGGCATGGGGCCGCAAAAAATCACCGAGCAGGCATTTTTTATTCGTAAACACGATAAGATCCCTAAACGCATGGTACAAGATAACCCTAAAGTCGGCTCATTCAGTCAATGCAGTAATTGCCACAACCTCGCAGAGAAGGGCGTATTCAATGAAGATACCGTTAATATTCCTGGTTTTGGCCGTTGGGATGATTAGCAGCTCAAGCTGTGATGCTCACGATGATGATCTTTCAAGCAAAGTCGTAGAGTGGGTAAAAGAAGGCAAAGTGTTATCGTTTGACAGCATAATGCAACGCTATGAATCACGATTAAATGGCCGATTGCTCGACCTAGAAGTTGAGCAGAAACATGGACGTATCATCTACGAACTCGAAATCTTACGCGATGATGGCATAGTGTATGAGATCAAGATTGACGCCAAAACCGGCGAGTGGTTAAAAGAAAAGGTCGACTAATGCGTTTGCTATTTATTGAAGATGATACCGATCTAGTCGCTCGCCTCATTCCCGCCCTTAACAAGGCGGGATATGCAGTCGAACATGCAGATAATGGTATCGATGGGGCTTTTCTTGGAGAGGAGGAAAACTTCGAAGCCGTGATCCTCGATCTCGGCTTACCCGGCAAGCCAGGTTTAGAGGTTCTCAGTCAATGGCGACGACAAGGTTTAACCATGCCAGTACTTATCCTCACCGCGCGAGATGCCTGGCACGAGCGTGTTGATGGTCTCAAAGCGGGAGCAGATGACTACCTAGGCAAACCTTTTCATGTCGAAGAATTACTCGCAAGGCTCGAAGTATTAATTCGCCGTCATTTTGGTCGTGCCGATAATGTATTACAACATGCAGGCGTCTCTCTTGATGTCGACAAACAAGCCGTGACTAATTGCGATGGTGAAGTGATAGAGCTGACTAAAATTGAATATCGCCTGCTGCATTATTTGATGGTCAATCCAAGCAAAATAGTCTCTAAAACAGAGCTGAGTGAGCGCATATATGAAGAGGAACACATCAAAGACAGTAATGTTATTGAAGTATATGTTAATCGCTTACGTCAACGTTTAGGCAAAGATTATATTGAAACTCGTCGTGGCCAAGGGTATCGGCTTAAGGAGCAATAAGCGTGTATTCACTCAAAGGATATCTTACCCGTAACTTACTGATCACTCTTACCTTTACTATGGTGTTATTACTGTATTTCCTGTATCAGGGTATCCAAATATTAACTCAAGACTTTGTCGCCTCGCGCCTGCAACATGATGCCGACAGTCTGATCTCCGCACTTGAACAACATCCTGATACCACTTGGTCGCTCACCTCAGACCGTTTACCCAATGTCTACCATAGGGTAAATTCAGGACATTACTTTGCCATTCAGATTGGCACGCAAACCCTGCGATCGCGTTCCTTATTCGACCATGAAATAAGTATTCCCGCCCTAAAAGCAGGTCAGCAACAACAAGCCAGCCAATTTGTGGGTAAAGAACATTGGTTAATATTCAGTCAAGCGATTATCAAGAACGATCAATTAGTTATCCTTTGGATAACGGAAGACATCAGCGCACTTGAACAAACTCAAGTACACTTTTTAGCCTTTGCCAGCGCGGCGGTATTACTCACTATTATAATTCTATTACTTGCACAAAATCAGCTACTCAAACGCGGATTTAAACCCTTAGAACAGATGCCTGAAGCCATAAGGCAGATGCGTACCCAAGGGCAAGAAATTAATCCTAGCAACATGCCGAGTGAGATAGTCCCGCTGATTGAAGAGATAGATCGCTTAGTTAATCAGTTGGGGCAGCGAGTACAACGATCCCGCAATGCCCTTGGTAACTTAGCTCATGAAATGAAACGCCCTCTGCAAGGGTTGCAGTCCTATCTAGAAAGTCTGCCACCGGAACAAAGAGCACAAGGCAGCAAGGTATTATCAAACCTGCACCACATTATAGAGCGGGAGCTTAAGCGCACTAAAATTGTTGGCCTCTCAATGCCAGGTCGCTTTACCGTTCTAGATGATGATCTCGCGCCACTTATCCAAGTGATGTTGCGCATCTACCCCCAGCAGATCATTCAAAGCCACTACGATAACGGTTTAGTCATGCCCTTTGATCGCGACGATTTACTCGAACTGCTGGGTAATTTGCTTGATAACGCCTGCAAACATGCCAGTAAAAATATTGAAATACAGATCAAGCAGCAAAGTATCCCTAAAGCTGGCTTTCTCATTGAGGTAAGCGACGATGGTGAGGGAGTCTCTGATGCGGCATTATCTATGATTATTAATCGTGGAGTCAGACTAGATGAGAGTATCCAAGGCCACGGCTTGGGTCTGTCCATCTGTAAAGATATCGTCGATAGCTATCAAGGCGAACTCAACTTTAGCCATGCAAAACAAGGCGGATTAACCGTAAGCGTCTTTCTCCCCATCCACACCTAAATGGGCCTAACCAGGTTAATGAATGATGAGAAAAAACACTTGTCACCATAACAGTGATTATCGGTGCTATGGTGGCTTAATGCTGTGGTATCAGCAGCAATGTAGAACGCAGTAAAGCAATCAACAATGACCAAAGATCACCTTTTCTAATGTGGATGCTCATTGACACTGTGATGGCCAAATCGATGTTAACCTCGGTTTGAGGTAGAGCAAGCTATTACGCTCATCATAGACACAGTGAATCCAAAAGATTAACGATTAACTTTAGGCATGAGCATTGTTTTACCACTCATACTGCTTATTTCCGCTAACTCAAGTATCCGTAACACCTCGACGACATCATCTGGTTCAACAGGATTAGGACCACCTAAAGTGATAGCTTGTGCTATTTCGGCATAATATTGCTGATAACAACCATTGACTGTTTCGACTATGGTTTCCCTAATTTGGCCACTAGTATCGCCCGAAATTTCACCGTAAAAACGGCCATAGTTGGCTGCCTTTTCCACACCATACAATGGATCATTTGCAGTAATACCGGTTTTTAATTGCTCTTCCTGAGGATCTAAACCGTATTTAACATATGTTCCCTGTGTACCCTCAATACGAAAACGCATATTGGGAGCTGCTGAAAATGAACTCGCGTGCAGCACGACTTCAAGATTTTCGTAATGGAGTATCACATGAAAGTAATCGGTCGTTTGCGATCCTTCTCTTAACGGTAAGCATCTTGCTGTCAGAGCTTCTGGCAAACCAAAAAGACAGATAGCTTGATCAACGATATGAGCACCAAGATCAAACCAAATACCAGCGCCCTCGCCTGGTTGTTCTCGCCATCTTGACCGAACGGTGGGGCGAAAACGATCAAAATGAGATTCAAAGAATCGTACACAACCAAATCGATTCTGTTGCAAAAGGCTTTTAGCAGTTAAAAAATCGCCGTCCCAACGCCGATTATGAAAAACAGACAATAATAAACCGCTATCGTTAGCAAGCTGAATTAACTCTATCGCTTGTAAACTTGTGGTCACCATAGGTTTTTCGATAACAACATTAATGCCTTTTTCTAAACATAATTTTGCCAATGAAAAATGAACATTATTGGGCGCGGTAATAATGATTAAATCTAGGTCGGCACCCGCGATTAACGCTGCTGCATTATCATAAAGTGAAATAGCAGAATATTTCATCCTAAGTAATTCTGTTTGAGAACTACTGATTGCAACTAATTCAAAAGATGCTGAAGATTCAATCAATGGAATGTGAAATGTTTTCGCAGAATATCCGTAGCCTATTACACCAACTTTTATCATTTTATCGTTAACCTATTTTTTAACCGCATGAATCTAAATATCGCGCCAACTGACTAGAATGAAACGGTTCTATTGTCGTTTGTTAGATTGTCACTGAATGCAACTTATAACATCCCATGACTTAAATCGATACTCAAAACTCTCATCCATACTAGGGAGCTGTTGCAATGTTAACATCAGCTTGTCGTTGATCTGCATCCGATAACGCACAACAAAGAAGTCATCCCCTTGAGCTAAAACTTGTGCCGCAGTGCTAAATTTGTAAATAAAAAGAAATCGTTTATATCAGCCCCATTCCCACAAAGACTTAAAGCCCATATCACGCTGAACCACATCACATTAACGACGTAATTAACTCAAAATCAAAAGTCGATAAACATCAATTAATGAGGTTTATGGTTTAAATTCGATTGCTTGCTCTTGTTTTAAAATTTAAGTCTATACTAAAGGAGTCATTGTCTCGGTCAGACGCTGTATGCCATAAAGTGTCGTAACATATGAATAATCACAGGCATACAAGTTAGGTAAATCGACTTATTTAAATGCTCATGGATGATATTGGAAACATGATAACAACAAGACTATTGCTAAATAATAAGTTTATTTAACAATAAAAAAATTGAGGTTTTACCTTAGGTAAGCAAGAAAAACGCTTGATACCTCTCAAGGTACTAACGTGTTATTGACTCTGATTTACATCTTTCATTTCTAGGAGATTTTATGAAGTTTAACTATGCCATATTAGGATTATTATTCGCTATCGGTGGCAGTACAGCAAACGCTGAAACCGTGCACCTTACCTCATTAGATTGGGCGCCGTATTCAGGAAAAACCTTAGAAAATCAAGGTGCCAGTGTGGTTGTTGCCCAAGCTGCATTTACAGCCATGGGCCATGAGCTTGTGGTCGATTTTTTTCCTTGGAGCCGTGCGGTGAAATTAGCCTCCGAATCAGGCTCTCAATATGTGGGGTATTTTCCAGAATACCTATATGAATCAAGCGAATTTACTTTTTCTGCTCCCATGGGACAAGGTCCACTAGGTTTAGTTGAAAAGAAATCGTCACCGATCAGCTGGGCTAAGGTAAGCGATCTTTCCAAGTATAAACTTGGCGTAGTTCAAGATTACGTCAATACAGAAGAACTTGATGCACTTATCGCCAGTAAAGAGATCAAACCTCAAGTGGTCACATCAGATGAAATTAACGTACAAAAAGTCCTCGGTGGTCGCATCGATGCAGCTGTAATTGACGCTAACGTTCTCAATTACATGCTCACCCATAGCAGCAAACTCGCTAAGGATAAAGATCAGGTTCAGATGAACGCTAAGCTATTGATGAATAAAGACCTTTACATTGCATTTCGCAATGATGCTGAGGGGAAAAAATGGCAAGATATCTATGACCAAGGGTTAAGTAAAATTGATATTAATGCACTCATGACAGAGCATTTAAAGTAACAGTGAAGCAGTACTGCACATTAAGTGTCGATGTGATCCGACTTTATTCGGACGCTGTTATCGATAACTATAATTTTAAAGTATCGTAATAAACTAGATTACGATGCGTTATTGAACTCAAGTTAAAATGAGTAATTTTATGACGCTATTCAAATCAATTTCTTTTAAGTTAATCATGGCAGCCTTAGTCGCAGTCACCTTTTTAGTAGTGATCTTTGGGGTGTATGACTATTTTGCTCAAAGTGAAAAATTACGACACAAACAAGATGTGCAACTAGATTTAGTCGCCTCAAGATTACAGTTAAGCCTTCCTAGCGCAGTTTGGAATTACGATGAGCCTCAAATGGCTCGGATACTTGATTCAGAACAGCAGTCTGATGATGTTGCTTTTTTAACTTATCATAACGATAAAGGTGATCAGATAGCCCAATCCAAGGGGGAAATGAGTGCTAATTTTAGAACCATAAAATTGCAATATGTGGAAGATGAGACCGCTACTGAGATAGGTTCAGTCAAGTTATACATCGACGATACCAGTATTAAAGACGAGCTCGCAGAACTCGCCTTTAAAATAATTTTAAAAGGTCTATTGCTGGATATTTTTCTCGTCACAGCACTGTCTATTCTTTTTAGTAAGTTGATCACTCGGCCACTCACCCATGTCGCTAATGCCTTAGAAGATATCGCCAGTGGCGAAGGCAATTTAACCCGCAGGCTCAATGTCAGTCGTGAAGATGAAATTGGCAAGGTATCCAGTTCATTTAATCTATTTGTAGATAAAATTCAAATACTCGTGCAGTCAATTCAAGTCTCGGTTGATGATGTATTTCGAGCCGCGAGAAATGTACACACAGGTGCAGAAAGCAGTCGTGGTCATGTACACGACCAGCAATTAGAAACAGATCAAGTCGCAGCAGCAATCACACAAATGTCGGCCTCAGCCAAAGAAATCGCTACTAGCGTGCAACTATCAGCCGACTCTGCACTTCAAGCCAACATGGATGCTAAACAAGTATCTGACATTATTAATCATTCTATCGACTCTATTAATGATTTATCTAACCAATTGACGGAAGCCGCCGCTGTGGTCAACTCGCTAGATAAGGACGTAACAGACATAGTATCTATCTTAGATGTTATCCGCAGTATTGCAGAACAAACAAACTTACTGGCATTAAACGCCGCGATTGAAGCTGCGAGAGCTGGGGAACAAGGCCGTGGCTTTGCGGTTGTGGCCGATGAAGTACGCGCCCTTGCTAGCCGTACCCAACAAAGTACAGCTGAAATTCAAACTGGCATCAATAAGTTGCAATCCGGTGCTAAGTCAGCCGTTAAAGTCATGCTTGATAGTCAGAGTAAAAGTGAGGCTTCAGTTGTTAATGCCCAAAGTTCGGGAACAGCCATTAATAGAATTTTAACGTCCACTGAACAAATTACCGATATGGCGACACATATCGCAACAGCAGTAGAGCAACAAAGTACCGTGGCAGAAGACTTAACCCACAATATCAATCGTATTGTCTCATCTGGTCAGGACAACCTTACGCTGCTCAGTGAAATGAATCAAAACTCTGAAGATTTAGAGTCGACATCACGGGACTTAAAACAACTCACTAACCAGTTTAAGGCATAATATTAAACCTTATCAATCAGCGATAATTATTGAGTCGATACTGAGTGATAATGATGGTGTAATTAAGAGCATTTGGTGTTGCCGTAGCCAAATCAATTGAGACATCAATTGAGTTGGCTACGGCATTTTTGCTTAATAAGCATTTGAGTTAACAATAATTAACAACGATGTTTATCAAAAAATCAGCTGCGAACCTTAATATATTGTTGCTTCTACTTTATGGTTTCCCGTGAATTTTAGTTCCTACTCCACAACGAATATACGATGCAAACTTCGGTACTCCCTTTATATAATCATTTTCAAACCAATCGCTATTGAAACCACAGCGTTATTCATTTTCAATCATAGATCTATTTACATTACGACCACCAAAAGCGTTACCCCATATGCGATTTAAGCGGTTTTACCATTTTTCATGGAGTCAACTTTAGCCTAATCCTACGGTTTTCATTACAATGGGCTGAATACCGACTTTGAAGTAACCTAAAGATGGCAAAACCGAATAAAAAAGGCCCTTCACGTACCGTTGATATCTTCTGCGCTAAATGTAAAACCCAACTGTTTAAATATCGTAAGGGAGGTAAAGGTGCCTTAGTCAAATGCTTCAAAGAACGAATCGTTGAAGATAGCACTAAAGTTCCCTGCACTTGCCCAGAGTGCGGCCAGATATTTGCCCGTGATACCTTAATAAGAGGCGCGCCAGCATTTAAAATGATAGGCGGTAAAGTCACTTTCAAATAGCCTCATCGCATTCTCATCAATATCATAAGCATCAACTGCACTAATTCAGACGGATGCATTAGGATCTTAGTATCAGTTTTAATCATCCGACATGCCAAAGGCTTATCTCTAAAGCTAAGCACAACCCCGATGTGTACAATTAACACCTGTTGAACCTTAGGGTTTGTTACCCTTTAGATATTTGCAGCATTTGCCCCAACAATGAGTACAAGCATCTTATTGGTATCACTTTACTGATCGCTCAACCCAATCTTAATCATATAATAAGACGGCAATGAATCAGCTTTCCTGGCTACAAAATAAGTCATCCACTTACCTAGCCAATAATGTTTGGTTTTATTAGCCTTTGCGATTATTTGCGAACTGGATCGAGTTTTATAAGACAAAACTGCAACAACCTCATTTATTGTGCTAAATTTAGAATTCAGAGTTCTAAGTTTATCTTTTAAGAGGCGGCTATGGCCCATCGTTGGCAAATTGCAATTTCTGCGGGTTTATTAGCGGCTATTTGGGCTGGTGTTGCTGATGTGTTTCATCTGGTAACCTGGGTCGGGTTTCTCGGTTGCAGTACTTTCTTCGCTCAAACTGAATCGGGCGCTAAAGGCATGATAATGGCGATGATGACCAATCTTTCCGGCGTATTCTGGGGATGGTTAATTATTGCCGGTAGCGGTGTTTTGGGGTCGCCCGTAATAAGCTATGCATTAACGGGAATTGTTACTGCGCTTATGTGCTTACAAGCCAGTAATAAAAACTTTGCTTTTATTCCCGGCACATTTATTGGCTGTTGTATTACGTTTGCCCTAAATGCAGACATCGCAGCCATTATTCCACCGCTCGTTATAGGCGCTGTACTCGGTTACAGCATGAGCTTACTCACGAGCTTATTGATAACGTTAACGGATAAAACAGCTGAATCGTTAAAAGACAAAACCATAGAAGAAATCTAAATACAAAGCAGATTAATTATAAAATAGCTCGCCTGTTGACTCATATGTGCCAATTACAATGGCCAATATGATCAATGATTAGCGAGCACAGCTCTGTCGTAAAAGCGACGCTACGCCTTGTTAGTTTGTCTTAGTCTCAAGTAACTCTTGTAATGCCGTTTCTTGATTAATTAGCCCAAGCGAGTAATTACCAGAAATACTTGATACGCCGCCCACATAAGCTGCATTGGCAAGCTCAGCAGTTAAGCGAACAAAATACGTTTTATTGGCTTGAGCATCAAAAGAGATTTGCAATCCACCGGCACGCCAATTGGACATAATCCCTCCTTCTTTAACTGCAATTATCACGCTACCAGGATTAAGATCCAAAACATGGTAGCCTCCGTTGCTGATATTGAAACTGTCGATACCATTTAGCTGTATTGTCGGAGCTGCTGCGCCATCCAACATGGCCCAAGGACGATAGAAATATACTTTAGCTTTATTTGCCTCGGGCGCTTGCGTTTGAGTAAATTTAGGGCCGGTGGCACTACAAGCGGTAAGCGATGCAATCATAACTAGCGAACAAATAAATTTCTTCAACATCGACTACGCTCCTTCTCACCTCAAATTAACGCTCGCATCTGCGACACAGTGTGGCAGGATCCGGCTACCTGCATTTGTTAGCAATATTCACTATTTAAATTCTATAGGTATACTTACACAGCTTAATAAAAATTAGTTTAGTTCATATCAATCTACGATCCAGCTTATGTCATAGTGTGGAAATTCAGGAACAGCTTCAGACGCTCTTTCTTTAGATGAAAGCACTGCAAAATGGCCACGTCTATTCAGAGCCGCACAACCGGTTTCCCAATTCGCACACCAGATGCCAAGAGCAACAGCGGCGTAATACCGTGAACTGATAGAAGTGCAGAAATCAAAGCGAATGAGTTTTTCTTCACCATTAATTTGCTCTGTTACGGCAGCAGAGCGGGTAGTCTGTCCATTGTATGAAGACGGTGACCACTGACAAACCTCATAGCAACGTCCATAATCACAATAGGGATTGGATTTAGTATCCAGCGGCGTCTCGAATGACGGATCGGCAAAAAACAGTTCCGATAACGGTAAACGTTTATGCATTAACTTATTAAACAAACGAATAAATAATGGCTTATACATAGAATCATAGCCGATTGCACACACACAAATAACATGATCTTTTGTTGGGTCGATCTTATTACCGAGGTGCTGCAGAATGCTTTTATTATCAGCGCCAGGTCCTATCCAACAAGTTGCAATTCCCATACGTGTTGCTTGAATAACAATTTTTTGCAAACTTCGACCGACATCTATTATTGATAAGCGATCATATTCGCGTGGAGCAATGGCAACTAAAAATTCGTGTGCACCAACCACTGGCCAAACCGTTAATGCGGCTTTGATATATTCAAACCGAATGGTTTTTTGCCCAAGTAATTGACTTGGTTGACTATGAAACTGAACCGTCTTAAGTAATTCAGCATAATGTTCCGTCGTTAAATTGCGAGACTGAAATGAACGGCATGATTTACGAGATCGCATCAGATCAAATACATCAAGATGGTGTTTATTGGCAGGTACCTTTTCAGTAGGATGGAGTCCATATTTAACCATAACAATGGTGCCAAACAGCGCGATACTCAACAATGTCGCCAGACCAAGCGGCAACCAAAACAACAAAGCTTGCCAATGCCCAATAATCCAGCCAACCCCAGCAATCAGTAGCAATACCAATATCCATATTGCATGGATAATATATTGTAACCAACCACTAAATTGAAGCCTTAACTTTAGCTTCCATATCGCACTATCTTCAAAGGACCATTGTTTTTCTAATGGCATATAGCTCTCCCATACACTTAAAATGCGCTTGAACACATGTAGACATTAACTTAAGGAGCCACTATCGCTCTGTGTGACTGACTAACGCCTAACACATTGCTCTGCCGCACAAAATAATTGGCAATTTTTACCAATACCCTGGAGTACAAAAGGTAACAACGGTTTTGTATGAGTAGCAGTAACGTCTTATATGCCTAATTCTTGATAGAGGCTGTTTTTTTAAAACCAACCGTCTTTCGAAGATATCTGTCCATTTAAACCACATTTTCACCGCGGGACAACATTTTTAATTCCTCACTTTGGTGCATTTCGAATAACAAATCATGAACGCCTGAGTCAACCACATCGGTTACCCTTTGTTTCATTAGATATTTTTCTATGGGTTCAGATAATTTTTTATTTGAACTTTTTATAACGGCTCAATAACAATGACCAATTTCTATGTCCAAGTATCGATTTAACGTCATTAATTGGTGGATAGAGCAATTTGCTGAATATATCTAATTTATTCATAAGTGATTGGCTCTCTTTTACCTATAACGCCGCCAAAGCGCAAAGCGTTAACCGTCCGACTTAAGTCGCTTGTATCGCCAAACGACTCTCAACGTCACTTAAACACGCTTTAACACCCAATCAAATAACAATAAACAGCAATGTCATCCAGCTTTATTCCACGTTGGCTTGGTTACTGGCATGGATATAGTACAGCGCGATAGCTAAGCAGATAACCGCCGCTATTCGACTTGGCGAAAACACTATCGCGTCATTGCCGAACCAGCCGAAATTATCGATTAACATGCTCATTAACAGTTGCCCAAAAATAACGGCTACGGTTGCTACCGCAGTACCAATTTTTTGCACCGCAAACACCATGATAACTATGTATGGTACGCCGCACATGGCGCCCAGCAACTGCCATTTAGGTACCTCTAGCAAAGTTAACGAATGCGCAGGTTCAAAATAAAAAATAAGCAGACCCGTCACCAAGGCGCCTAACGAAAAGGTTAAAAAGGCACAACGAAATACGCCGACTTTACTGCCAAGTTGTCCATTAATTGCCGCTTGAATACTCAATGTTGCGCCACCGATGACCGCCAACATAATCATAATAAATGTCATTACTCCCCCCCTTAACCCTGTGCCATTAAAATAAGTGCTGCTACGATAAATCCCAGTGCGATAAGCCGTTTTCGATCAATTGGCCGCGGTTGACTGGCAAATAAGCCAAAGTGATCGATAATCAGACTCTTCGACACTTGGCCGGTTAAAATCCCTATCATAGTCATGGCGATACCGATTGCTGGCGCAGTAATGGTTAAAATCACAACGTATATTGGCCCTAATATTCCGCCAAGCAGTGTCCAAGAAGGCTGGGAAAAAAATGACGGACTATTTCTTGGGCTGAAAAAAAGCATCAAAATAAAGGTTAACGCCGCACCTACCCCAAATATGCTAAAGGTTGCCCATAGCTCACCCACTTCAGCACCTAACGGACCTAATAACCCTGCTTCAACGGATAATCCCATCCCGCCGAGCACCACAAGTAAAATCAACATCAACTGCATAACTGAACCCCTAATCATAAAGGGCGCATCATAACCTAGTGCTTTAACGCGAAAAATGGGATAATCCAACAAACACCTTTGCAGGAATTGCACAGATGAACGATGCAAGCTCAATCAATATCAGAGCGTTAAAGTTTTTTATCGAAGTTTATGAAAGTAAGAGTTTCTCAATTGTTGCACGCCGTGAAGGTGTCTCGCCGTCTATGATATCAAGAGTGATTCAGCAGCTTGAAGAGTCACTAGGACAGCAGCTGTTTTACCGCAATACCCGCGCAATTATCCCAACTGAAGCAGGCAGGATTTTTAACGATTACGCCCGCTCGATGACTGAGCAATTAAATGAAGTTCGCAATGAGCTGCAAGATAGGGCGACTGAGCCAAAAGGTTTAATAAGAATTAATGCACCCGTTTTCTTCGGCCAGAAACACATAGCCCCTTGGTTGGCAGGCTTTTTAACTCAATATCCAAAGGTGCAAGTTGAGCTCATTCAAACCGACGATTTCATCAATCCGCATATTGACGCCGCAGATGTGATCTTTCGAATCGGCTCACTTGCTGACTCAACACTTCATGCCCGAGTACTTGGAGTACAGCGCTACCATTTGGTCGCCTCTCCGGCATATTTAATCAAGCACGGCACCCCCGAAAAACCTAGCGATCTCACTCGCCATCACTGCCTAGTGTATAGCGGTTATTCTGGGCAAAATCGCTGGTTATTCAAAAGCAACGCAACCACTTGGCTTCACCAAGCCGTAACGCCGACACTGGTATCGAACAATGCCGAGTCATTACTTATCTCAGCGTTAAATGATAGCGGGCTGGTATTATTCCCTAATTGGTTAATCGGCAACCATTTAAACAATGGCACACTGGTGTCACTGCTCAACGACTATCAACCGACAATTAAAACTGGGCCGCAGAATATTACCGCTATTTATCCTAATGCGCGTCGCCCACCGTTAAACGTTAGGGTGCTGATTGATTACTTTATTGATGTTTATGGCACACCAGCCTATTGGGAATATCAAACTTAAAGTTATTTTGAGCAATCACTTCAAGCATGAGGCAACACAGTTACTTGCTTGCTGTGAACATGTCAGTTCGCCATAGAATATTGGGAATAGTGAAACCATACTTGAGGAAGGTATAAGCACGTTTTTCTTGCAGGTAAATTTCACCACTGGGATGTTTGAAGATGATCTTAAAAGTTTACTTTTATGTTTAGCAATCGCCTCCTCAGGATATGTGCAAGCACTTGATTAAATGTTTATTCGAGTGGGTTTTAATGATGATCCTGATTAACGGTTAACTTATTTTGGAAAACATGTCAGGATTTGAAACAATTAGAATATGAAACCTGAACTAGTTATAACTGCATCCATAACCGGGCTATTGCAAGCTAATTCAACGCAGTTAACAAGGCAAAAGACTATTTAAGAGACGTTTGCGATACCGAGTTCAGGTTATGTAATATTCTTATTAGCAGTGCACTTACTTTTTACCTTTGCTACACCCCATTACACCGATAACTTAACTTAACACTATAATATCTAGATAAAAATCGATTTTAAGTGTAGTGAAAACTGTACCGATAGCAGTTAGCATTAAACTCAATGAAAAATAGTGACTCTTTGATTTTTAAAATATGTTAAATCAAACACTGATAAGTTATAGGGTTTAAAAGCACACACTATAAAGCCTGCCAACGCCTTAAGAAGAACAATACTTTTGCAATTTGTTAGATTTTTTGTGCGATAACGGCATACCTATGCCAAGACTGATGCTCTCCATCAGGACCAACACCCAAACTTTTGTGTTCAGTATAAGACTCTATTCTATAGCCTCGAAACAAATTGATAATTTCACTTTCTGATACTACGAGCACATCCGGCCAATAGGCCTCCTTGTTATAATTAGGGCCAGCCATTGTATCTTCGCACCCGACAAACGAACCAACGAATATCCCACCAGGCAGTAATGAGCGAGTAATCTTGTGCCATACTTCATCGAACTTATTTTCAGGACAAAAACACAGACTTGAGTCAGCCACTATGAGTGAAGCTGAGGGGTATGTGAAAGCATCAAACGTACTTTGTGATAACCAAACGTTTTTGTCACTACCAAACCGCCTTTTACAGCGTTCAATAGCTTCTGATTCTATATCAAAAGCATGCACTTGAAACTGCTTAGATCGAAGGAACGCAATATCGCTTCCTGAACCACAGCCACAATCAATCGCTATCTTACGGTCACCAACTAATTCTATCGCTCGCTTAAGATCATCTCTAGTTTGCCGATTTTCTGTTGCTTTGAAGTACGTAGATATTTCTTTGGAAGGCATTCAATGGCTCCGAGTGTAATCTAACGCCCAATAATGGGGCAGCTAATCGTTTGTTAACACGCTGTACGAAATGAACCAAGCAAACTGTAACAGCCCCACTTGAATTGCCTATTAGCGTGTATTTATCAGAATATTCAGTAACTCTTCAACATAGAAGTAATCTTTTTGCTGCTGAGTTAGCTTAATGAATGTTTTTGCCTTTGGCGCATACAAATGAACATCTACAGTGTCAGCACTATAATAGCCTCTAGAGTTCGTTATTTTACCTTTGTATTTGATGGAATAAACCATAAAGGTTCCAGCCTCTGGCGTTTCTTCTTTACAAAATAACACCTCAGCATCTTGGATAATTGCACCTTCAGTGCAATCGTCACCTTTCCAATGTCCCTCAAGCGCCAAGCAAAGGTTGATGTTTCAAACTATGGTACTTCAATGCCATTTGGAGACAATGGCCTAGAGGCCCTTCTTTGATAGCAGCATCCAGAGGAACCACAATCGCACGTTTACCCTCATATGCGAATTCATCTCGATATATCTCCCTGAAGGTTTCAATCAATCGAGTCTGGCAATGGAAATATACCTTTATAGAATCAGGATCTTTTGGCTTCCAGTCCATTCGAATCGTCGTGCCGCCTTTTACAAGATAGCTGGCCTCGCCCCACTTAAGCGTTTCTTCAACAGCACCCAAGTCGTTTTCTTCCGCAACGGCAAGAATGAGATGACGAATGGCGTTAAGCAGTCTTTGCGCTTCAGCGGGGTAAGTCGCAAATTTTGCCTGTATTTCTGCTTTCACTGGGCCTCCAATTGCAACACACGTAACGCCGCGTTAAGCGGTGAGCAACGCGACGACCTAAACTAAACATTGCACCTTAAACACCAAACTCAACTTGAGCTGAAACCACCAAGCATAGGGAATCAGTCTTGAACACTTTTTAAATTACAATAACTTGAAGAAGTAGACCGTTGCTTCCAACTCCCCTGTAGAGCTACGAGCAAATTGAGGGATTTGACCTGCCTCGGTGTAACCAATTGAACGATATAACGAAGAAGCTACGTCGCCTAACCGAGTATCTAACACAAGTAGTGACAAGCCCATTTCAGATGCAGCACTTTCCATTAGCGACATCAGCTTTTTGCTCACGCCTTTACCTCTAGCCCTCGTATCAACCATGAGTTTTTCAACTTCTCCTCTATGTGCACCATTAGCTTTAGCACAAAGAGATAATTGAACTGCGCCAATGACATTATCATTGTCATAGGCTAAAAACAGCTTTCGAGTACCCGACTCAAGTTCTGTTTCAACAGACTCCCAATATGATTTCACTTCTTGGTCATTGATTGGTGTTAAGAAACCGACAGATGCACCACTCACGATACAATCAGCAAGTAACGAATGTAATTGCTCAACTAAACCCGATATCGAACTGACTTGTTTTATTTCCACAAAACTATCCTTGTATTTAACGCCCTAATAATGAGCACAAAATTGATGACTAAAATAAGCGAAGCACGAGCAATAGTCAGCTGTTTTTAGTACTTTGCAATGACTTAATATATGCTCGTTTCGATCGCAGTCAACGATTCGCATAATCATCCTTGAGCATATAACGCCAACGTAATTGGTGCGAGTTTACGAGCGTCCTAATTGACGCACCTGTTAAATTAAAATAATCACTGCCAATATTGCTAGGGCATTGCTCGTGAGATAATGTCTTCAAGCAACCTCCCCATACTTATGTATAGATTTGATGGTTTCTCTGCGGAGATTCTTAATGACGATAATTCACTGCTGTTGATCCATTGCCCTGCCTTAATAACCGCAATGGGTGCAGCGAGTGCTTGCAAATCATCTAAAGGGTTCTCTTTTAGCACAACCAAATCAGCTACCTTGCCAATCTCTATAGAACCGTATTTATCGTCAACTCCCAATGCGGTTGCCGCATTGATAGTCGCAGCCCGTAAGACCTTTATTGGCGATATTCCCGCTTTCACCATCAGTTCAATTTCAAGGTGGGTTGATAACCCTGGTGGCATATATAAGGTTCCGCCATCAGAGCCTAACAATAATGTCACCTCTTGTTTATCCAGCTCCCTAACGATGTCAAAAAGAAACTGCTCCTCTTTGCTATTCCAGTCCGCTTGTTCCTGCGATGCTCCTAGCCATCTTTTAACGCCAAACTCAGCATTAATTATGCGATAAAGAGGATTTAAGGTGTTCAACGGCAGGCTATCGACAAACGCGGCTTTGTCTTGGCTTAATTTGGTCAAGTGATGGAATGTCGCCAATGTCGGAGTAACAGTCGGATTAATCGCCTTTAATTGGCTCACCCAAATGGCCATGCTGTTTTGATCAAATGAAAAATTAAGCGGGCCTTGAAAAATATCTTCTACATGCTCCAGAGATTGCAAGCCACTGTTAGATTGCAATCCAAGCCCATCTATCGGGTTAGGGCCATGCTTGGCTATGGGGAAATCCAACCGTCTGGCTTCATCCGTGATGGCTTCAAAAACCTCCTTATCTAAGTAGCCATAGGCTTTGATAAAATCATATCCATCATCTTTATATTTTCTAACCAGTTCACGTGCTTTTGCTGGTGATATCACTACCTGCTGAAGAGCATGGGCATATCTTTCACCGTCTAAAACGGGGGATGACGTATACAAATTGCTGCCGAGCCAATCACCTCTGTTTAACTCACTTTTCCATCTAAGGTGCATGGGTAACCCTCTCATATTCCTCACAGAGGTAACGCCATATGCGAGGTACAGGGCTAGGTATTTTCTGTCATGCAGATGAACGTGCATATCAAACAGGCCGGGTACGACGTATTCGCCGTGCAAATCGATCACCCGAGCATCTCGACTTTGGCTAGATGTTTTTTCTCCAATAGAAACGATCCGGCCTTTGGAAAGGTAAATTCGTTGATTTCTTATTATTTTACCGGTTAATACATCAATGTAATTTGCATTGTCGAGCACAATATCTTCCGTATTATCAACGGTGTGCAAATCGTTAGGCATTTCATAAATTGATATTGGGATGGCGAGTAATATCAGAGCGAGTACACATAACAGCGATAGGATTGTATATTTCAGCAAGTTAATGAAAATCTTCATATTAATAAGCCAATTTGTAAACTTGGATTTAACGCCCGCAGAAAACGGGCGAGTTTTTGATGACGATGGATAGCTGACCTTAGCATCTCACTGTAATACAACATCTTTCAATTGCGTGATTTCAATTTTTTATCTTTATATGAGCTCAAAGCTTTATTTACATAAGAGTTTATCTTGGGTTGGTTTGCTGAATTTTCATCCAACAAATCAATTCTTAGCTACTAAGAGCCAGATTATGCAAAAATTGCCACTACTTAATCGCATTTCTTAACCATGGACCAATAAAGTTGGCAGCATTCAATATTATTGAAAAATGATTTTCTTTATCCACTATTTCTATTTTCTTGCGAGCATCTTTACCACTGTATTTCTCTGCGAACATAGTGACTTTTAATGGATCAAACGCCTCATCTTGCCTTCCTATCCATAAGCCAAATTGGTGTATATCAGATAATTGAGAGTCAGGTGAATGAGGGGTCACAGCGTTCGACATATTAACAGTGTTAAACGGGACAATTTCAGGGTTATCTCTTAACACAGAGTCTGGAAAATTGAATTTTACTGCTTTTGAATGACCGAAAAATAAACCACCGCTCATCGTATTGATGACAAAGTCAGAGGTTGTTACTGTAGAAAACTCGAAGCGTTTATTCTCACCAGCATCGTAATTAGTTTCTGAACGATAACCAAAATATGGCGCTAGAAATACATAGCCATCAATCTCAGCTCTTTGATCCCAACTAGAATAATTTAGCGCTAAACCAGCACCACTTGAGTGACCACCAACAAATAGAGGAAGATTTGGATATTTATCACGAGCAACGTTAACCATTGTATTAATGTCTAACCACACTTGTTCAACCTGTGGAGTATCACCTCGATTTCCGCCAGATCCTCCATGACCTCGTATGTCTGGCATATATACAGCGATATTAAAATTATCACGTAAACCCGTACCGATGTGATTGTAGCTAAGGCCGCTATGAGCCCCTGCGCCATGATAAAAGATTAACATTGCTTGGGGCTGTTTTGGCAGATAAGCACGATAGGCCAAGGAAACATCATCACTTGCCTGTACATAATTAATAGGCTGTAATGGCTTTTTAGGGGCATTTTTAATCTCAACAAGTGAGAAAAACTCATTAGTACTTTGCTCATCAGAGCTAGCGTGCACATTATTTACAAGAAAAGTAAATAACAGTGTTATCAAAGCCTTCATCGCTATGGGGGTAAAGTTCATTAATTAATAGTTCCTTAAATAAAACCTTTTCAAAGTGAGAATTTTCTATTCGCTCAACCATAAAGTGCATAGCCGATTTGCACAACTAACGTCGCGATATAACGTCGCTGTAATTTGCGACTTAACACGCTGAGTAAAGCCGTCAATTATTTTGAGCTAATGTATGCTCACAAAAATGACGACCTCATCGACTAAAAAGCCTTATGAATAAACAATCTGGGCTTCAAATATAACCACCGGCATGATTATCACCAGACTAATGAAAATGATTACTCTCCGATGAAGCGACCGGACCGGTTCTCCTGATAATGAGCTCCGGTCTGATTAATCGTGGCAATTCTTCGCTCTAAAAGCGATCTTGCAAAACCAAGGTGCCGCACATATCAACACCGCTAGACGTCCAACAGATTTCGACATGCTCTGCTTCGCTGCTGAGTAAGCCCCTAATTTCATCAAAGTTAATTTCATTGATTTGATTGCCGTTTATGTTGGTAACCACATCGCCTAGGGCAATCTTGAGTGCCTTTAGGCCAGCGGTCTCCCCTAAACCCTTTACTAATCCGCCATTTCTATGCGGCTCTAGTTGCAAACCACTTCGGTCAATAAAGGTTTGAGGGGTAAACTGTATATTCTTTTTCAGAGCTAAGTAGCCATTTTCATAATTGAAAACCACATCAAAATTTCGCAGCAGACCACTACCAATTAAGCCAATACCATTGTCGTCTTCGAAGTCAGGTAGATCATGCACTGCGATATTTTCAAAGCTTGTGCCTGCTATTTGAAAATAATTAATCCGGCTAGTTTTTACCGTATGTTCGCCATTAAAATTCTTGGTATTACTTTCGAAGTAGGAAGATGGAAAATTAAAGTCGGTCGCAAGTAACGAATTAATGTATAGATAATCGGGAGCGCCAGTATCTACAACTAAATCATAATGGGCTGGCTGCCCTTGCTGGTTGGGTATTGCACCAGAAATGTAAGGGATTCGGCCATGAATAGCCATGGGTAACTTTACCCACTCAGTTGATGTTAAAGCGGTCGAACTATCTTTAATAAAGGTAACCGTTTTGTCTGCATAATTGATACGAGTCATGTATCGATTGAGAATATCAAACCCAATAGCACCATCAAAGTAAGCTTCATCATAAGAGCCAAATAAAGGAGATTGATCGATGGGGACCTGAATAATTGTCATTTCCGATAACGTTATCTGACCGATAGTAATCTCCGCATCGTTGACTACATTAACTTTCCGACCTTGCAGATCTATTTGCATCTCAAATGACAGTGGCTGATCTTTGGTTTTTTCAGTTTCAAACAACACCGTCGCTGCGGCCCCTGAGTCGAGCGCAAAGCGCAAATCCTGCTGGCCGTTTAAGGCTATATTTATGATAACGTGACCATCATGCCATTCAAATGGTACGGTGAAACTGCTATCTGCCCCATGCCAGTCTTGCTTGGCAAATTGATTACCGCTTTGCAAGTTAATCAGCCCAGTGGCACCGCAACCAGCGAGTAAAATGATTACCAAGTGTAAGAAGGATAGCTTTGCAATGTGCTTTGAACCTTTAAATTTCATTTTGATGACTCTCTAATAAATACATATCAACTGTGATATCAAATATTACGAGAAGCCATGGGCATTTTATAGAACGATATTGCGGCGATTGAGGCTATAAATACGCCGGTAAAATCGCAATATCGTTCTATAAGTTCCAGGTTTATCAACTATGCTTGGCCTACACTAAACCAATACAAATTGAAGTCGTTATGAATCGAAAATTAAATATCTCAGATTGCTTCGATATGTTTTCAGACACCTTTACCCCAAAAGTACTTTTAGATGTTAACGATTCTAGGATTATGCTGGTCAAAATTATAGGCGATAAGATACCTTGGCACTGCCACGCTAACGAAGACGAGTTACTTTGGGTAATGAAAGGAAATATCGTCGTGCACACTCGAACCGAGTCAGTGCATCTCTGCTCTGGAGAATTGTACATGGTAGCGAAAGGGATAGAGCACAAAGTGACTACAAATGAATTGGCCCAAGTGTTGTTGATTGAATCAAAGTCATTTAAGCATACTGGTGAGACTGAAAGCGATATAACTCAAGACGCTTTTGAATATTTGCTAGAAAATAATATCGCCACCCCCTCATCATGATATATTCAATCATCGGAACTAAAGTACGTTAACACTATGACGACCCCAAAATTGAGCACATGGTTCAACACTGCTGTAGGCGACAAACCTCGTATTGAGGTGAATTTGGTTGGCTTTACTTTTGCTCCGCATCGACATGATACTTATACTCTGGCATTAACAACCACTGGCGTACAGTGCTTTAATTACCGAGGAAGCCTGCGCTATTCTTTGCCCGGTGAAGTCGTTGTTTTACATCCTGATGAATTACATGACGGGTTAGCGGGAACAGATGCTCCTTTCGGTTATCGAGCCATTAACATTGATCCTGTCGACGTACAAAATATTTTGCAAGGGCATCATTTGCCATTTTTACCTAATGGCGTGACAGGCAAACCCTGTTTAGTCGATATTGCACAGAGATTCTTGACTGAGTTCCAACGGCCACTAGAGCCGTTAGAATACCAAGACCTTATCTATGATTTTGCCATGGCCTTACAAAAAGAAACCACAATACATCACAAGCATACGACAGCCAATTATCAGGCTATTCAGATGGCCAGGGAATATATCGATGACTCGCTAGATAATGACATAACATTGGATCAGTTAGCCACGATTACAGGCTACAGTAAATGGCAAATCACTCGAGATTTCAGATCATTGTTTGGCACCAGCCCTTATCGATACTTAACCTTAAGACGTCTTGAAAAAGCCAAGTCACTTATGTCGCAAGGAATACCCATTGCGCAAGTTGCGCAAGATTGTTTTTTTTCAGATCAAAGCCACTTTACTCGCCAATTCAAGAAAAGCTTTGGTACAACGCCAAATATGTGGAATAAGTTGAACGAAAGTCCCCAGCGATAAGCGCAGTTAACATAGCATTTTTGTAAATAACGTCGATATCTGCTTTATTTTTGCACCACCAAGTCCAAAATCAGGACTTTCACTGTGGCATGCTAAACGCTGAACATTTTCAAACAAATGATAAAACCTTCACGGACCGAAATTGGGGCCTGGTATGAGATCAGCTATTGTTTAAAGTGCCACAATACATACAAAGCTGGATCAACGACTTTACTATAGCCAATGCCTATCAAGGATGTATCGCCTATTTTGAGCAAAGTGACCATATTGCATGTTTTGATTTCTAAGAGCACGGCGATTTGACAGCTAAATGACAGACGAAGTAGATGAATTTGTTGATTGGTTTTAATTTGACTGCAAAAGCAGTCAAATAAGCTAGGCTCGCCGATTGACTGACGCCAGGCTCATATGTGTTAGCATTACTCTTTAATACGCCAACCTTTTGATTTTATACATGAAGCGTTTGCGCTAAAAAAAGATAAAAGTTGAACACTCGCAAAAGCTATTTCAGGCTCTTCTGAGTTTTCAGTTAATGTTGTACTCCTAATGCCTTGCCTAGCTTCTAACGCACATTCACTAGCTTCTTTTCGAAACAGTTCGTTGTCAGCTGACATCTCACCGTATTCGTTATGAACGACAATTGGTGGAGTCGTTGAGCAAGAGCAAATCATAGACAGTATAAAAGCTAAAGATAGTATTCTTGTTTTTATAATCATAACTTTTCATCAAATCCTTGTAATGATAACGCCTATTTAAAGGACTAATAATTGTTTGCTAAAATGTACAGCAAAGCGGTATCGAGCAAAACGTTACGAGTCATGCTTTAAATTCTTGTTAGCTGTAACTTTACACCCATACATCATTTTCGGCTGTTAGCTCACTACCTGCATCACCAGTGTTAACAACACCTTTAGGTTCAACAATCATTATTTTACATTCACTGTTAGCAACTGGTTTATGTTCTACACCTTTAGGGATTACAAACATTTCTCCGGAGTTTAGAGTTACTAGACCATCACGGAACTCTATATTAAGGATACCTTCCAAAACGATGAATACTTCATCAGTATCAGGGTGATCATGCCAAATAAATTCGCCTTCAACTTTCACTAATTTGAATTGGTAATCATTCATTTCTGCAACAACACGAGGAGACCAGTGTTCAGTAAATTTCGAGAACTTATCTTTAAAATTTATAGCATCAAACTTCATTTTTACTCCATACATTCATTTACTGATAACGCTGCAATAAGAGGCGACTGAAGTGAAGCGTAAGGAGTCCGGCAGCGATAGCGGCGAACAACATGCGCTTGTTAGTGCTTTGTTGAATAGTATTGATAGATACCTCCGCCTAATAACGAAAAAACTGCCAAAGCTGCTGGAACTTTCATTGATGCTAAGCCACAAGTGGAAAAATCTATACTAGGGCCTAGAAAAATCACATACACAACAAGGAGGATATATGTTGTGATGGCGAAAAACCCGGCAAACCACCATTTTTTTACGCTAGAAATTTTAACGCAGATGTAGCCCGCTATCATGATTAAAACCGGCTGTATGATATTTGCCAAATAACTATCAATGGCTGATTTTTCCTCACTCCAATAGTGCAGCGAAATAAGGACATGAGCCAATGCGAGCACACCAAAGAATAGAGTGGCTATAAATACTGCAATTATGTTTTTCATATAGTATTGAGCACTAACGCCGAAAGCATGTGCGCGTAAGCGTCGCATGGCTTGACTTGTTAGGTTTCATTTTACACTTATCTGGTTTATTTTTAAGGCTTCTTTAAACGATGTACAAATAGCCTCAAAATCCTGAGGTTTTAAATAATCCTTAGCTATGTATGCGTGACCATCGTAGCCATACTTTATAATTAAATTATTAGGAATACCGTGCCGACCTTCTGCAAAGTACACCTCTCTAATCTGGGAGAATTTAAGCTCTATCACTTTTAAGGAGTCGCCCAGCTCAGGAAAGGTTATTGATTTATCATTAATAGTGATTACACGTTTCTGACCCCGTAACTTAAAGTAGGTTTTAAAAGAAAACTGAGCTAACCACGAAAATAGGAATATAAATACAGCATAAAGAGAATACCCAAGTACCGACCAAAAAGTGACATTAACGGTAGGTAGCCCAAAGGTATATAAAACATAGCCGATCAAAGAAATAGAAAATACTCCAAAGAATAAATTCTGATTATTTCCGATATAGTAATACTGACTGATGCTCATAAAAACCTAACGCCCAAATAACAGGCTAAGTAATGGTTGGCTAAAATTGTGTAGCGAAGCGAAACGTAGCCAACTGTTACGTGTCCTTGTTGATTTTCTTGATACTCATTGAGCCTCCTCACTAGCAAGCCGCATCAGCGGTATGCTTAAGGTGACTAAACCAACAGGAGAAAGCTCAATGAGATTTTATAATAACTCACATCCATACTACTGTGGTATCGATTTACATGCACGCTTACTTTATGTCTGCATCATTGATTCTAAAGGGGAAGTTGTTGTTCATAAAAAGATAGGTGCCAGCAAAGATGACTTATTACTCATACTCGAACCTTATATCGGTAATGTGATTGTCGGCGTTGAGTGCATGCATTGTTGGTATTGGGTGTCAGACTGGTGTGCTGAACTGGGCATTGATTTCATCTTAGGCCATGCGATGTATATGAAGGCCATTCACGGCGGTAAAACCAAAAATGATAAAGTCGATTCCTTTAAAATTGCCTCATTACTGCGTGGTGGTAACTTTCCGATAGCTTATGATTATCCAAGTGAAATGCGCGCTGCACGCGACTTGTTACGTCGCCGAATGAAAATTGTCCGTCACGGTGCCATGCTCAAAGGTCATGTGTTTAACACCAACAGCCAATACAACTTACCCGCGACTGAGTTAAATCTTAAAAACATCAGGCAGCGATAAGATCGCATTAAGAGAGCCTCTATATGTGTTTGCATGCTTTGATTTCTAAGAGCACGATGATTTGACAGCTAAATGACAGACGAAGTAGATGAATTTGTTGATTGATTTGAATTTGACTGCAAGAGCAGTCAAATAAGTTAAGCTCGCCTATTGACTGGCGGAAGGCTCATATGTGTTAGGTTAAATTATTCGTTGGATTCGTTATATTTTCGTTTTAAATATTTGATACTTGCGTTTAGCTCTTTAATTTCTGATTGAGATGTTTCCATCACATTTAGCATTTGCTTAACTCGCTTCGAGATTAAGAATATGAATACAGGAACCATAATCCAAAGGATGGCTAATACTAAATAGAACAATACTCCGAATACACCAAAACTATTTCCAATAACTTCCATTTTAAAATTCTCCATTTAACCTAACGCCTCGCTTAACCGGCGCAAAATAGCAGGCTAGAATTAGCGACGAAGGAGCACAAGCCTGCTGTTTTGCGTCCTTTGGTTGAAGCGTTTGTTATGTGACTTAACCAGAGTATTTAACTTCTTTTTTATGCTCAATCCCACGGTCATCTATTGCGACCATGAAATGAGCACTATCAGCAGGCCAAATAAACTCTAAACTATTCAACAAGTTTAAATCGACATTTTGATTTTCAAGATGACGACTAAGTCCATCAGCCCAATACCTAATAGATTTCTTAATTCTATCAGTACAGAGATGATTTGGTTCAAACTTTCCATTTAGCCAGTTGATAACAATTTCGTGACCTTGGCTATGTATAGCTGCTAACTCATAGAATACATAATCGTCATCTACATAGTTTTCATCGCTAATGAAGCTATGTCCGAAATTATGAATGGCCGATTTTATATTTTTATACTTCATGAGCTACGAGTCACATAACGCTGAGTGCAGCGGCAGTTTTTGTAGTGGCGTTTTGTGCTAGCGTAGCGACCAGCACTAAAAAAGCCACGGAAAAAACTGTCCGACTGGCACGTATTGTTAGCTCTTTTAGTAACGATTAACAAAATTTTCTACCCAATTACTTTCTTCTTTTTGGGGATAGTTTAAATACTCATCTATATCAGATTTCATACTTTTAAATATTGCTTCGCCTTCGCTAAGACTACCCATATATGTAGTATGAAAAAATGAGCAATAGACCCCAACGGTAATTGAAAACGGTGCAATATCACCACCTTTCTCCAGTGTGACCCTAGCCCCTAGCGAGTGCTCATCATCGCTGATAATTGCTCCGCCCTCACTCCCTCGGCTACCTATGCTATTTTTACTTTCCGACCACATTTCGATTTCTCAATGGAGCTAATGCCTCAATAAGAGGCTAAAAATTGTTGGCTAAAATCAGCAAGGCACGAGCACGGCCAACTGTTTTTAGTCCTGCTTTATTGACTTGATACTCATTGAGCCTCCTCCCTAGCAAGCCGCATCAGCGGTATGCTTAAG
>NZ_JBGOOV010000036.1:41162-46265 GCF_041439795.1 Shewanella sp. 5S214 | reverse complement strand
GTATCCTGTAGCAAAAAGAAAAAATGCCGCTCACCTTAAGTGAACGGCATTACGCATATTGCGTGTATTTTTTGAGGCGAAATAATCGATAGTGGATGACTACAATTCGTCTTCCCAACGTACTTTTGCACCGCGCACACCGTCTACTTTGGCGCTGAATGTTTTTTCCAGTACGTGACGTTTAATTTTTAACGTTGGAGTTAACACATCGTTCTCAATGGTCCAGTCATCATTGACGATTATAATGGCATCAACGTGCTCATGTGACTCAAGATGCGGGTTAATGCTGTCGAGCGTCTCTTTCAATGATGTTCTTACTTCCTCACGAGGCTGCAATTTAGAGCCTTCTGAAAGCTGCACTAATGCGACTGGGTGTGGTAAGCCAGAGCCAATAACACAAATTAATTCTATATGTGAATCTTGAGCCAATTTACGTTCAATAGGGACAGGTGCGACATATTTACCTTTTGAGGTTTTAAAGTTGTCTTTAACTCGACCAGTAATATCGATATAACCGTCTGCATCAATTTCGCATAAATCGCCAGTATGGAAAAAACCATCTTCGGTAAATGCGGCTGCGGTGGCTTCGTCTTGTAAGTAATAGCCGCTCATCAAGCCAGGACTTTTAACTAACAACTCACCTTGTTCAGTTTGACGTACCAAGCATCCTTCAACTGGACGGCCGACAGTGCCAATCTTCTTGGCATTAAATGGATGGTTGATTATCGAGTAAGCACAGTTTTCAGTCATCCCCCATGCTTCACAAATATCAATGCCGATATCGTTGTACCATTGAAGCAATGATGGTGGTATTGGCGCCGAGCCTGAGCCGTTTAAGCGTGATTGATCCAGCCCTAAACCTTTTTTAATCTTACGCTTAACAATACTGCTAATAATGGGCAGTTTAAGTAAGGTTTTAAGTTTTTTCTCACCAATTTTGTTGATGATATTGAGTTGGAATACCGTCCATAAACGCGGTACGGAGAAAAATATCGTTGGACGACAACGCTGAATGTCATCAACAAATGAGTCGAGACCTTCAACAAAAGAAACCGTTGCCCCAGAATAGAATGATGAACCTTCAATAGCTACGCGTTCGGTAATGTGTGCTAACGGTAAATAAGATAATAGTCGGTCAGTCGTGTTTGCTTGTAAATCACGGATCACGGCTTCACACGCCCAGCCATAACTGGTAAAGGTTTGGATCGCGCCTTTAGGTTTGCCGGTTGAGCCTGAGGTATAAATGAGCGTCATGACTTGATCAGCAGTGGGTAACTGCTCGTCAACCAGAGGTTGCCCCAGCTTCAATAGCTGTTCCCAATGATATTGGGCAGGCATGGTGTCATATGGCATGGCTAAACGGAGAATTTCACCGCCCACGGCAGCTTCTTGTTCTGCCCAATGATCAAGCTTGCCAGTAAAGATGGCTTTTGCACCACTGTGCTCAAGTATATAACGAATCGTTTCGGCATTAGCAGTTGGATAAACAGGCACACTAATATAACCACCGTACATTAATGCTAAATCGACAATAAACCACTCGGCACAGTTCTTAGACAGTACAGCAACTTTATCACCGCGCTCTAGACCTAAATGGCGCAGTGAACCTGCAATTTGTTGCACTTTTTGTTGAACTTCACGCCAGGTGAAATCTACATATTTACCGTCAATCGGCTGGCGAAGGTAAACTTTGTCGCCTTGCGTATCTACCCAATGAGACAACATCTCAACAGGAGTTTTAATTAAATTTTCCATCGACGCTTCCATGTTCTTTATTGTTATTGTGGGTCTCTATAAATTTAGTATGGCCATTTTTGTGCGCTGGCGCAAACAATTGCACAGTATGTGTGCAAGGTAACACAACAAACACGTTAGCAGAATTTACTGAAGAAACAATAGGTGTTGAGTAAATACTCTACAGTGTAAAATCCACGGATAATAAAAAAGGCACCCTAGGTGCCTTTAAAAAAATTGTACGGTTGTCGCTAAATTTCCATGATTCCGTCCATTTCAACCAATGACCCTTTTGGTAACTCTTTGACGCCAATCGCGGCACGAGCTGGATAAGGTTGTTGGAAGTAACGACTCATAATTTCGTTTACCGTGGCAAAATGAGATAAATCGGTTAAGAAGATATTTAGCTTAACGATGTCACTCATTTTTCCGCCAGCAGCTTCACATACCGCGGTTAAATTTTCGAACACTTGTACAACTTGTTCTGCAAAATCATCGCTCACCATGGTCATGGTTTTTGGGTCTAACGGAATCTGACCTGAAAGATAAACGGTACTGCCGACTTTAACTGCTTGTGAATAAGTACCAATAGCTTGGGGGGCTTTGTCGGTTGCGATGATAATTTTTTCAGCCATGTTGAATTCTCTTTATTTAATTGTGTTGGTTGGTAAAAATTAATAGTCAATGTATCGGCTTAGCGCTATTTGAGCAAGCCTCCTTAAACAGTTTCAATGCTACGAATAACGTCTGACCTAAATGGGTATATATGAGCTTATTATTAACTCATTATCATCAAGTATTACTTACCATAATAAAACCAGTTATTTGTAGCTATATATAAAATCGACAATCCATTTTATGATACATAATGTATATATCAGGGATGATTAGCATGACATGGAAAAACAGCGGCGCAAATAAAAATGCACTACAACCGAGTTCACCTCATAGTTTAATGGGTTTAGACCATCAAACAGCATTAGAGCATGGACTTCGATTACCGGTTGACTTTAATTACCAAAAAGTTGAATTTTCCTATCAAGCATTTGTTATGCTGCAAAGCCTTAATGATTATGACCAACAGCAGGTGATTAAAGAAATTCAATTTATCAGTCTGCACCCAACAGCAGCCTCGTCAGTTAAACAAAGCCTTAATCCCTTTAGGCATATGCGCCGCTCTGATATTCCATTTCGTAATTATCATTACTTTATTGATTATAAAATTCCCGCTAATAGCCAAGTGCATATAACCGATATATTATTTGATCAGCAGTTACATGATAGGAAAGATCGTCATACTGATGAACGTACCATGTTGTATCGAGTAGAAAGGATTGGCTCTGGAGCGAAATACGATGGGGCAAAGTCAAGAGATGAAATTCAAGAACTTATCGATGAATGGGGTGATGCAAAGCCTAGCATACAAGTGAACACCCATCATGCCGCCGTAAATGGTATGTTAAATGAATTTACTAAAGCGCAGTGGTTAATGGGCACCCATTTAGACAGCGCTTATCAAAGTGATAGTATAAAAGCGTATACTCTATTTCATAATCCCAGTGATAAAGCGGTACGTGATGTATATGAATGCGCCTTTGACAAAGGTCAAAGTAATACTTCGCACAATGCTCAGCACTTGGCGGCTGTATTGAAACAAAATCAACAATTGGGTAAAAAAGTCAAGTGGGTCGCCCACAGCCAAGGGGCGATTATATTTTTATCTGCGTTGCAATATTATCGAGTCAATTATCAAGGGCAATTAACGGGTCAAGAGCTAGCTATTCACGGCAGCGGTGCTAATGTGGCAGAGTTACAACAAGCCGCTAAACTGGTGGGGTTAAAAACCCATGAACCACGAAATAACCCATTTGATACAGTACCTAATATATTCGGCAAAAATGATCTATCAGCCAGTAGTTTTGCCCGTTCAGTAAAGTTTTTTCCCTCGATAATGTTTAGCTCTGTGGGGGCAAGTCCGCATACATTACCTTTCTTGGGAGTGAAAACCTACCACGAGCAATTATTGACGTTAGGTGCAAAATTTCGCGCTAAAGAAGTTAAAAAATATATTCAGAAAGCTGAGCTATTAATGCAAGAAGCACAGAAAATAAAAAAAACATTATGAAGAAATTACTAAAAACATTGTGGCAAGGCTTTGTTGGCGGAGCTGATTTTACTCAGCTAGTCACTGAGCGATTTATTTTAGAAGATAAACTGTTAAAAATAACTATGCCAGTCAGTAATATTGCCACGGTAGAACTACCGAAAGAGATTAATTATCCATATAAAAATCTTTTTTGGCTTGCTGCAAACCAAAGAACACACACCCATGAGACCTATATACATATTTATACTGAGTTATGGATGTATTTACCCATCATAGGTATTCTGCCCAGCAGTGAATACGGCATGCTCAGCAGTGTATTTAGAATAAAAAAAACCCCTGATGGTGTTAATGCGCTCGATAACCAGGCGCTTGGTAAATGGCTAAATCAAGAATATGATGAATATTATAATCACCCTGAGCCTGGTGAGAAAGCTAAAGGTAGCAACACTAGAATAAGGCAAGAAATGAGTAAACATACCACTCTTTCAGATGAGGTAATGGCTATTCAATTAGAAGCTGCAATAAACAACGGTGGTTACCCAAAAATTCCAGATGCTACTACGGTACAAATAAATGGTACTGAGTGGGTGTTTCATCAACTAGTTAAACCTCATTCACGCAGTCGCACCGACATGTATTGTTTAGGTTTAGATGAAGGCCATTATTTAGTGGTGCGTTTTAGTCATCGTGTTGACCGTTCTGACAAACATGAAAAGTGGCGCAAGGCGGCCAATCAAACCCAGCAACGGGTGATGGAGATGGTGTCATTAACTGATTATGTTGCAGATGAGCCACAATCGCGACTATCCAATGATACTTCGTCAGCTCTGCAAACTTCATCTGGGCAAGAAACGGCATAATGGGGTTATTGAAGAGTTTGTGGCAAGGCTTTGTTGGCGGTGCTGATTTTACTCAGCTCGTCACTGAGCGGTTTATTTTAGAAGACAAACTGTTAAAAATCACTGTTCCTATCAGTAATATAGCTGCTCGACAGTTACCCAAAGAGGTTAATTATCCTTATAGAAATAGGCATTGGTTTAATACGAAGCAAAAAACTCACACCCATGAAACTTATGTGCATATCTATACTCGAGTTTGGATGTATTTACCCATTATCGGCATTTTCCCCAGCAGTGAATACGGCATGCTCAGCAGCGTGTTTAGAATAAAACAAACTCCTGATGGTATTAATGCGCTCGATAACCAGGCGCTTGGTTCATGGCTTAATCAAGAATATGATGAATATTATAATCACCCTGAAG
>NZ_JBGOOV010000036.1:0-41065 GCF_041439795.1 Shewanella sp. 5S214 | reverse complement strand
GCAGTCGGACAGATATGTATTGTTTAGGTTTAGATGAAGGCCATTATTTAGTGGTACGTTTTAACCACCAGGTTGACCGTTCAGATAAACACAAAAAGTGGCGCAATGCGGCCAATCAAACCCAACAACGGGTGATGGAAATGATGTCGTTAACTGATTATATTGAGGAAGAACAAAGAGTATTTTCCGCAACTATAACTGAGTAATAGCTTAAAATATGAATATTCATGAGAGGTTAACTAAACCACTCATGAAATCATTAGCGGTTACGCGAAGTGCGTAAGACTTCAGGTAAAACACGGATCCTGCGCATAACGTTTGCAAGATGAACGCGATCTTTAACTGAAATACGTAAATTAATCAGATATACACGGCCATCACGTTCTTCGGTGCTGAGGTTGTGAATGTTAGAACCAGCAGAAGCAATGATCGAAGTGATTTTTGCCAACGCACCTTGGTGGTTTACAATTTCAACGCGTAAGTTAGCTTGGTATTCAACCCCTTCTACGTTGTCCCAATGTACTGAAATGTACTTATCTGGCTCGCCTTGATAGCCGCGAATATTGGCACAGCTTTCCATGTGCACTACCAGACCTTTGCCTGGGCTCACATGAGCAATGACCGCATCGCCAGGGATTGGGCGGCAGCAATTGGCGTAAGTGACCAACATACCTTCGGCACCGCGAATTGGCATTTGTGGTCGTTCTTTATTGCTGTCTTGAGAATCAAACTGCTCACCAACCAAGCGCTGGGCAATCACAATACTCATGGCATTGCCTAAGCCAATATCTGCTAGCAGCGAGTCTAATGATGTGTGTTTGGTTTCTTTGATCACTTTCTCAAGTAATTCAGCGGGGATAGTTTCCAGCTTGGTATCACCCAAGGCATGGTTTAATAAACGTTTGCCTAATGCGATAGCATTATCGCCTTTAAGGCTCTTTAATACCTGACGGATTTTACCTCGGGCTTTACCCGTTACCACAAAATTTAGCCATGCAGCATTAGGGCGGGCACCTTTGGCGGTAATAATTTCAACGGTTTGCCCTGAAATTAATGGTTGGCTCAGCGGGTATGCTTGACGATTAACGCGTGCGCCAACACAGGTATTGCCCACATCAGTATGCACTTCGTAGGCAAAATCGACCGCCGTGGCATTGACTGGTAATTCTAAGATACGACCTTCTGGAGTAAATACGTAGATCTCTTCAGGGAATAATTCAGTTTTAACGTTTTCAACAAATTCAAATGAGCTGCTAGCACTTTGCTGTAATTCCAGCAAACTTTGCATCCATTTATGAGCGCGAACTTGAGAAGTGCTTTGTTGAGCCGCATCGGTATTGTTTTTGTACATCCAATGCGCAGCGACACCTTTGTCGGCCATTTGATCCATTTCTTCAGTACGAATTTGCACTTCAACAGGCACCGCATGGGGGCCAAATAACGAGGTATGCAGTGATTGGTAACCGTTGGCTTTTGGAATGGCGATATAATCTTTAAAACGTCCAGGGCGCGGCTTGTATAATCCGTGCATAGCACCTAATACGCGATAGCAGGTATCAATAGAGTCGACGATAACGCGGAACGCATATATATCCATAACCTCTTGAAACTGAAGTTCTTTACTGCGCATCTTTCGATAGATTGAATAGAGGTTTTTCTCACGGCCTTTGACTTTAGTAGGAATTCCAGCTTCTTCAAGGCGTGTTTCAATAGCCACTTCAATACTGTTAATCAGTTCTTTACGATTACCACGAGCTGCTTTTACGACATCGCGGATCACTCTGTGTCGCATAGGGTAATAGGCTTGAAAACCGAGATCTTCAAGTTCGATTTTAATATTATGAATACCTAATCGATTAGCAATTGGAGCATATATTTCTAACGTTTCGCGAGCAATACGACGACGCTTATCAGGGCGAAGAGCGCCTAATGTGCGCATATTGTGGGTGCGGTCGGCCAATTTGATGAGGATAACTCGAATATCTTGAGTCATTGCCATCATCATTTTACGGAAGTTTTCTGCTTGGGCTTCTTTTCTGTCACGAAACTTGATTTTATCAAGCTTTGAAACACCTTCAACCAGTTCGGCAACATCAGCACCAAATAACTCAGTGAGTTCTTCTTTGGTAACCGGTGTATCTTCAATGGTGTCATGAAGCAAGGCAGCCATAAGCGACTCATGATCGAGGCGCATGTCTGCCAAGATGCGGCTAACCGCAACGGGATGGGTGATATAAGGCTCGCCACTTGTGCGCATTTGCCCTTCGTGGGCATCACGCGCAACCAAATAGGCCTGCTTGAGTAATTCTACTTGATCCGGCTCTAGATAGCTGGATGCTGACTCTTTTAGACCTTCAAACAGATACAAGTGGCGCTACTCCTTATAAAACGCGGCCTTCTGCTATGGCTGCTACAGCGGCAATTTCAGCTGCTTCACGTTCACGAACAGTTTGGCGCTCATCAGCATCTAAAGTGTTAGAGGTGACTAAACCTAATTCGATTTCACGTAATGCGACAACCGTTGGTTTATCATTCATCTCATCAACCATAGGTTCTTTACCTTGGACGGCGATTTGGCGTGCACGACGCGCTGCAACCAGGATCATATCAAAACGGTTGCCGATTTTATTTACGGCGTCTTCTACAGTTACGCGAGCCATGTGTTGAAACTCCAGTGTTATCTATGGGGAAAAATGACGCAAAATTGTACACTATGACAATTAGTCTGCCAAGAGATCAATAAGCATATCATTGTGGGTATGCTGCTGACTAGCACAGGTTAGTCTTTGGCTGCGAATAATGGCGTTTAAATCGGTTAGGGCGTCATCAAAATCATTATTTACAATCACAAATTCATATTGTGCGTAATGTGACATTTCAGAAACCGCTTGTGCCATGCGTGAATCAATCACTTGTTGGCTGTCTTGGCCTCGACCAGTTAAACGACGCTCTAGTTCAGTTTTCGATGGCGGTAAAATAAATACCCCAATCGCATATGGCATCAGTCTTTTAACTTGTTCACCACCTTGCCAGTCGATATCTAGAAAGACGTCGATACCATTAGCCAAAGTGTGTTCAATGACGGTTTTGGAGGTGCCATAAAAATTGCCAAAGACTTCAGCCCATTCAATAAAGGCGTTTTGGTCAATTAATGCTTTAAATTGCTCAACAGTGACAAAATGATAATGTTGGCCATCGACTTCGCCAGGGCGAGGTTTACGGGTCGTGTGTGACACTGAAACCTGTTTATCAGATGGTGTATCTTTTAATAGTGCTGATATAAGTGATGATTTACCTGCGCCACTGGGGGCTGACACAATAAAAAGATTTCCACGAGTGCTCATAAATAGGGTTTCTCATCCGATTATTCATTAAGAAAGCTTAATATTATACTCGTTAACTGTAAGGTTATGCTAGCGCAATCATAGCGATTGCTACTGTGCCTTGTTGCGATAAATGGGCGACAAGCAACAGACAGGTTAGTGAATAAAAAAGTTATGTAAAACCTAGGTTGGGTCTGGCTTTATAAGATAAATTCTGTAGGCTTTGCGCTATTAATAGCGGTTGTCAGTTTTGATGGTGAAAACAATCTAATCACCTTGCCATCACTGTGTATAATTACCGATAAATTCTGTTATGTACCTAGCTGTTTTTTTGATTTTTTTCGTAAATGAATAGGAATGATTGATGTCTGTAAAAACCCTACTGTGCCGAGATGGTCGTGACACAGGCTTAAGGTTAATGGCAATTATATTCGCTGCATTTTTGTTGTTAACAGTTGTGGCTATCGTATTTCCGACGAGTGTAATTAATGTGATTGTGACGCTAGCGGTTATGCCTATTGTTGGTTTGGCTGCACTTCGTCGCTTAAATGATGCCAATAAATCGATTAAGTTAGCGATGATTTGTGTCATACCTGTATTGGCTTTTGGCATATTGACTTACTTTATGGCGCCTTTGGGCGCGTCAGCTGGCGTATTTTTATTCGGCTTAGCCTGTGGTGGCTATTTGGCATTTTTACCGCCTAGAAATATCATTAATTATGTACAAGGATATAATGGACCCAATATGGCGCCAGTATCCAATATAGGTTCGGTTTATCACAGACAAGAGCCAGTTATGAAAGGGCAGGCTATGCCTGTTCAGGCAACGCCAGAGAGTACATTTTCAGCCGTAGAATTAACTGATAATGAGGTGAACTTTAGTACATCATCTGAGCCATATTCTGGCGAAACCCAGAGCAATCAGACTATTGATGATGTTTTACCTCAGGCTGGTATTGAGCAAGATAACACGGCCCTCGATGCTGATGCTGCACTAGATGAGCAATACACTAGCTCATTTTCCACAGCGTCAGTGCGTAATAATCAACCGCTTTATGTCGATCAAGATGCATTACAATCTGGGTCGATTACCGAGCTAGCAAAATCTTGGCTTAATGTGGCCAAATTACACCAGCAAAAGCTTATTTTAATTGGTAAAATTACTGCGCTTATCTTGGCTATCTGTTTAGTCGTGTATTTGGTCTTTGCATTGGTCAATGTTTTTTCTAGCGACGAAACCGAACAAGCCGCACACCTTGATGGCATAAGTCATCAACAACAAGCTGGCACTCGAGAGATGGTAAAACTACCAGACGGATTTTGGCTGGCGTTAGAGGGTGAAATCTTGATTGTGCGCTGGTTAGGAGATAGCGGCGCTGCGCAAAATATGTGGCGTTTAGCGACAGCAACGGGTGATAAAACCTGCGCTAATCTTGAGTTTAATGACGGTAGTCGCTATCGACCTATCACCGTTGATTTACTTAATGATGGTGCCAGTGAGGCCAGATTTACACCATTAGATAAAGATGCCATTGTCAATGATGTCGCGCTCAGAGGCAGCTTTAAGTTGTGCGGCTATGAATTTAACTTAAAGGGCAGTCAAGCAACCTTGATGCAAAACCCTCAATTTGAAATGATACTGAGTCAGTAACGATTACAGAGAGAAACCGGACCAAAGTGATGTATTGGTTACCTTAGGTTTTGGTGATATTAGTGTTGGAGTGTTGATTGGTTAATTTTATCCGTAGCAATGTGTTACCTCAGTTTGGTTTTAGTACCGAGCACAGCTCCATTCATCCACTGGGTAATGGCCATATAAATCAGACTTTTTTGGTGCGAGATCAAGCTAAAACGATGGTGTTGCAGCGGATTAATACTCAAATATTTACTGATCCTAGGGTTATGATTCAAAATGCCGCTAACATTAGTCAGCATTTATTGGCTAAGCGGCAACAGCAACAATATCCCTTGCAAGTGGTGAGTCCAATCGCTACCGTTTCTGGCGCGCTTTACGTAGATTTAGCTGAGCAAGGGTTTTGGCGGGCAATAGATTATTTACCCCATAGCGATACAATTGAAGTGGTTGATACGCCCGAGCAAGCTAAGTTAGCGGCCGAGGCGTTTGGGCATTTTGCTGCGGCACTGAGTAACTTAACCCCCACTGATATTATCGATGTGATCCCCAATTTTTTAAATTTACCTCAACGTATGGCTCAATTGCATAATGCTGAGATTAACGATAGTCATGAGCGATTAGCTCAGTGTAAAAAATGGGTCGATTTTTGTTTGGCTCAAACTGATTTAGTGACAACATTGTTGCAATATGAAACCGATTTACCGATCAGGGTTTGCCATAATGATACTAAAATCAATAATATGTTATTTGATAGTCGAGACATGTCTAGTTTAGCTATTATTGATTTAGATACCTGTATGACAGGATATTTAATGTATGACTTTGGCGATATGGTTCGTGCATTTTGCTCACCTGAGGCGGAAGATTCGACTAATTTAGCCAATGTTTACGCGCGTCCTGAAATTATTATCGCCGCTGCCAACTCTTATATTGCTTCTCTTGTTGGTATAATTACTCCGCTTGAAAAGCGTAGTTTGTGGCTAGGAACCAAAGTGATGCCATTAATGCTTGGTGTTCGTTTTTTAACTGATTATTTAAATGGTGACGTTTATTTTGGGATTAAATATGAAAACCATAATCTTGATCGTGCCATCAATCAGTTAACCATTTATCAAAGTCTAGTGCAGCAAGAAACTAGGTTAATGTCTTTATTTAGCGCTTAGCCAGTATCGTAAGAATCATCTCGTTATATTGCCCATTGCTAGCCAATACCAATAGTAGACCAAAGCTCTGCTCGATAACTTTTATTATTCAAACTTAGTTAGGTTAGCGTTTTTAAAATAAGGATTTAATTGATGTCAAATATGCTCAATAAGTATAAATGGATTTTATTTGATGCAGATGAAACACTATTTCATTTCGATGCATTTGCTGGATTAAAATTAATGTTTTCGCGCTTTGATATTGATTTTAGTGCAGAAGATTTTTCTGTTTATCAGCAGGTTAATAAACCGTTATGGGTCGAATATCAGAACGGTTTAATCAGCGCAGCACATTTGCAACACACTCGATTTACTCATTGGGCTGCTAAATTATCCGTAACACCACAGCATTTAAATAGTCAGTTTTTAAGTGCTATGGCTGATATTTGTCTCCCTTTACCGGGAGCTCGTGAATTAGTTGATTCATTGTCGGGTAAGGTCAATTTAGGCATTATTACTAATGGCTTTACCGAATTACAAAATATCCGTTTAAGTCGTACCGGTTTCCAAGATGCATTTAATCCAGTGGTGATTTCTGAACAACTGGGTAAAGCAAAACCTGATGTAGCTATTTTTCAGCATGCGTTCAGCTTAATGGGAGAGCCGCAGAAGCACCAAGTGCTGATGGTCGGTGATAACCTACACTCAGATATTTTAGGGGGGATCAATGCGGGTATCGACACATGTTGGTTAAATCATCATGACCAACCTGTAAGCGATAATATTGTTCCCAGTTATCAGGTACGAAATTTAACTGAGCTACATCAACTATTGATACCGAACACATCAGTAGCAGGTTAGCTGCATTGTAATGTCATATCATCTGTTATAAAAAAGCCATTCAGTTGAATGGCTTTTTTATTAGCTAATGTAAATCGATATTACTGGAATAAATCTTCAGCAACATTGTCGATAAAGATATCTCCACTTTGCTGAGTTTCAGTGACATATTCTTTAGGTTCAGTGCCTTCAACAAAGTACTCAAACTCTGTCGTATAGTCTGTTTTTCGAGTCAATTTACCCGTGGCTAAATCAATACGCGCAGATACAATCCCTTTAGGTGGAATGACGGGCGCTTCTGGGGTGCCAGATAGGGCTTTATTCATATAGTCATTCCAACCAGGACCGGCAGTTTTTGCTCCTGCTTCAGCACCGGATATTTGATCTGGATCGCCATTAGCCATCCAGCTTGAACGGCCTAATTGACGACCATGATCATCAAAACCAACCCAGAAGGTTGCGGTTAATGTAGGATTAAAACCACTGAACCAAGTATCACGAGATTCGTTAGTTGTTCCTGTTTTACCCGCAATATCATGACGTTTAATTAATTTTGATGCTCGCCAAGCCGTACCATTCCACCCCGTTCCATGGCTCCAGTCACCGCCACCCCAAATCACGCTTTTTAAAGCTTCAGTAATCAAAAATGCTGTCTGTTCAGAGATAACTCTTTTGGCAAAATGAGCTTGTGGATTAGTACATACATTTTGCTCTGCGGTGATTGAGCTGACATTCTCTTGATCTACCTCTGTTGCCATCACAGTAAATGGGTCATCAATATCAGTAAGCTCTGTTGGCCCTGTTATAGATGGTTCTGGTTTACTGCATGCAATAGTTGGAATGGTTTGTTCAACCATGTTGTCGTATGCATCGGTGACATGATCGATAAAGTAAGGCTCAACTAAGTAGCCACCATTAGCGAAAGTATTAAATGCAGTAGCAACTTGTAATGGTGTTACCGATGCAGAACCTAAAGCTAACGATTCATTACGTGGTAAATCACTTGGGTCGAATCCGAACTTTATCAGCTCTTTTATGGTGTCGTCTAAACCGGTATGTCGCATTGCTCTAACCGACATAACGTTAATCGACTGAGCTAAACCCACACGTAAGCGTGTTGGCCCACCGTAGATATCAGGTGAGTTCTTTGGTCGCCATGCAGTACCTTGGCGGGTATCGGGTTTGTTGATTGGTGCGTTATTGATAAGCGTAGCCAAGGTGTAATCTTTTTCTAAAGCAGCGGCATAAATAAAAGGCTTAATATTAGAGCCTAATTGACGCTTAGCTTGAGTCACTCGATTGAATTGACTCTGGCTAAAGCTAAATCCGCCTACAAGCGTTTTAATTGCTCCGTCATGAGGTTCAAGCGAGACGGTTGCACTCGATACCTGAGGAATTTGTGATAATTGCCAATGCTTACCATTGTGACGGATCCAGACTTGTTGGCCGGCGGTTAATATATCGCTTGCAAGTTTCGGTGGTAAGCTCTGACGTTTATCGCTAATAAACTTACGCGCCCATTTTAAGCCATTCCATTCAAGAGTCAGCAGTTCGCCTTTTTCATCAATCACTTGTGCTTGTTGGTCTTTTACGCTTAGCACTGCTGCTGGCATAATGCCCTGTACCGAAGACGTGCTCTTTAAAATCGCCACAATCTCATCGTTGCTTAGTGGTGTATCAGTCCATAATTCAGTGACAGGGCCTCGGTAACCATGGCGTTGGTCGTAAGCAAAAACATTATCTCTTAATGACTCCTGAGCCATCAATTGTAGATCTGAAGATATAGTGGTGTAGACATTATATCCATTGGTATAGGCAGCTTCTTCACCGTACTTCTGGATCATGTAATCACGTGCCATTTCCGAAACATATGGAGCGTATAAGTCAATTTCAGCGCCATGATATTTCGCGGTAGAAGCGCTATTGATGGCCTCTTGATATTCTGCTTGAGTGATATTACGTTTTTCGAGCATGCGGCTTAGAACCCAATTTCGACGAGATATTGCCCGTTCGGTATTTCTAATAGGATTTGCTGCTGATGGTGCTTGTGGTAAACCGGCAATCATTGCCATCTCTGGTAACGTCAGTTGGTTAAGTTCTTTACCATAATAAACTTGCGCTGCAGCACCTACGCCATAGGCACGGTTACCTAAAAATGAGCGATTTAAATAAAGAGCTAAGATTTCTTTCTTAGAGAGTGCTTTTTCAATTTTTAGCGCTAGAAATATTTCTTTTACTTTACGAATGTACGTTTTCTCATTCGATAAGAAAAAACCTCGGGCAACTTGCTGGGTTATCGTACTGGCACCTTGACTTTTCTTACCCGTCGTTATCAAAATGACCGCCGCACGAATAATACCAATTGGATCAATGCCATTATGCTCAAAAAAGCGCGCATCTTCGGTATCGAGCACGGCATTAATTAACTGAGTCGGGACCTCTTCATACTCAACAGGTATACGACGTTTTTCACCAAACTGAGAAATCAGTTTGCCATCGCGGCTATAAATACGCAGCGGAGTTTGTAATTGAACCGTCTTTAGCGAATTAACATCGGGTAAATCGGGTAGCACATAAAAATAAGCGGCAGCTATAGCAGCAATGCCAAGTAGTGATAGGCTAAAAAATGCAATTAATAAACGTTTAAACCACTTCACTCTAGAATTCCAGAAAAATTACAAATAGTGACGTTAGTATATAAGCGTGAGGGTTTTTGGTGAAGTAAAACATGAAATAACTAAATAGTATTTGTAAAATGTTGAAACATTTTATACAAATACTTATAACGAGTTGATTATGTGCTAATCTCTTAGAAAATAAAAATACAATTGTGATGACGGACTATGATTTCAAAATTATGGAAGCGTCAAGCACCTCAAATGGTCGGGATCGATATTGGATCTCATGAAATCAAAGCCATATTGTTGAGCAAGACTGCGGATGGATATAAAATTCAAAACCATGCGGCGGTTCCTGTTAGAAAAGGAGCTGTAGTTGATCATGATATTCGTGATTCTGAAGCGGTACTTGAATCATTAAGACAAATTCGACGGGGATTACCTAAATCCCTCAAATTTGCTGCTGTTGCTGTTTCAGGATCTGCTGTAATGACTAAGGTCATTTATATGGATGCTGCGTTGAATGAAGAGGAAATGGAAGCTCAAATTGAGATTGAAGCTGACAATCTTATTCCTTATTCGCTCGATGAAGTCAGTATTGATTTTGAAAGACTTAATCCTAACATTACCGATCCAACGAAAGTGAATGTGCTACTGAGTGCATGTCGCACCGAAAACATTGATTCACGAGTAGATGCACTAGATGCTGTCGAGCTGGATGTAAAAGTTGTCGATGTGGAAGCCTATGCTTTAGGACGTTCTGCAGAATTAATTTATGGCCAGTTACCTGATGGTGCTAAAGATAAATCAATCGCCATGGTTGATATCGGTGCCAATATGACCACATTCTCAGTGGTTGAAAATGGTGATACTACTTTCATACGTGAACAAGCTTTTGGTGGTGAGTTATTTACTCAATCAATTTTGTCATTTTATGGAATGCCCCATGATGAGGCTGAACGAGCCAAGATAACAGGGCAATTACCCCGTAATTATATGTTCGAAGTTCTATCACCTTTTCAGACGCAATTATTACAACAAATTAAACGAACCTTACAGATATACTGTACTGCCAGTGGCCGTGAAAAAGTTGACTACATCGTTTTATGTGGTGGTACAGCTAAGTTAGAAGGAATGGTTGAATTACTTACCAACGAGTTAGGTACTCATACTATTCTTGCTGACCCCTTCCAAGGCTGTTTGCATGCAGATGATGTGATGAAAAGTCAGCTTCAACCTAATATGAGTAAATATATGGTGGCATGTGGTCTTGCGTTAAGGAGTTATGCTCAATGGCGAACATAAACTTATTACCTTGGCGTGAAGAAGCAAGAGAGAAGCAAAAACGCGACTTCATCGGTATTTTAGCATTAGTCTTTTTAGTGACTTCATTAGTCGTTTATTTATTTCTGGGTTTTCTGGAGGTGGTCACTGATGATCAACGTCAACGCAATGCCTATTTGGAATCGGAAATTAGTTTGCTTGATACCCAGATTGCCGAAATTAGAAAAATTACCGAACGTAAAAAAGACATAGAACGTCGCACTGAGATTATTCTCAATTTACAACAATCGCGTAATTTACCGACCCATGTTTTAGATGAATTAGTTCGAATTGTTCCGCCTGGTATTTATCTTTCAAGTATAGAGAAGAAAGGTAGCGTGTTATTAATTGAGGGACGAAGTGAATCGAACAATAACGTCGCTAATATGATGAGAAAGGTTAAAACTTCTGCTTATCTGAACGATCCGAGTATGCAATCGATTGTGACCCAAAATGAAGAGTTAAGGCAGTTACAACGTTTTAAATTACGTGTCACTATTCGTGATGATTCACAAGAAGCGAATGTTGATCCGAACCAAGGAGCGAGAAAATGAATCTCGACCTAGATCAATTTAACGATATCGATTTTGAAAACATTGGTGGTTGGCCTAAGCTGGTAAAAATTGTATTTGCTGGTTTCTTGTCTCTATGTGTTATTGGTGGCAGTTATTACTTGTTTATTTCCGACTCGATCAATGAGATGGAAGCTGAACAGCAAAAAGAAATTCAATTACGTGAAGATTTTGAAACTAAATATCGTTTAGCAGCTAATCTTAAATTGTACCGTGAGCAATTAGACGTGATGGAAGTGCAGTTTGCCGAATTGCTTAAAATGTTGCCTTCTGAAAATGAGATGCCTGGTTTATTAGATGATTTAACGTTTGTTGCTACTGATGCTGGCCTTAGAATTAATAGCCTAGATTGGGATGATGAAATCGAACGTGATTTTTATATTGAATTCCCAATTAAGATGTCAGTGGAAGGTGATTATCATAAAATAGGTAATATGGTGAGCGGGGTTGCAAAATTACCTCGAATTGTCAGTCTGCACGACTTTATTATAAAGCAGAACGATAGTGGTGGTTTATCAATGGATATTCTCGCTAAAACGTATCGCTTTAAAGAAGGGGCAGAATTAACGCAACAGGCCAATAAGGGACAGAAATAATGAAATTTTTGCCTTTATTCTTATCAATGGTGTTTTTATTGAGTGGTTGTATTGGCGATCGCAGCGATTTAGAGCTATTTGTTACTACTACAAAGGCACAACACGTCGCCCGTATACCGCCTTTGAAGCAAACACCAAAGTTTGAACATTTTGCATATCAAGCTGAGTTAATGCGCAGCCCGTTTGTTCCACCATCAAGGGAATTGACAGAAGAGGTGATTGATACATCTAAAGATTGTTTACAACCAGACTTAAAACGTCGCAAAAGTCGTTTAGAAACTTATGCATTAGACAATTTAAGAATGCGTGGAACATTAAGCGAAGATGGAACTATTTGGGCTTTAGTCGAATCTAGCGATGCCAATGTTTATCGCATGGGTGTAGGCGAGTATTTAGGGCTTTATCATGGCCGAATTGCTAAAGTAACGCCGCAATTTATCGAAATTATAGAATTAATCCCTGATGGTTCGGGTTGTTGGTCAGAAAGATCCAGCAATTTAGAATTATCAGGAAAATAACGTGCGAAGGATGAGAGAATAATGGAATCTTCTGCCGCGATAAAAAAAGCAATAACAAAGTTATTATTTTTTAGAGCGTTTTTAGGCGCAGTATTATTAATGGGTTTAATACCCAGTGCAATAGCTGCTAATCGTCTTATGGACGTCAAATACCATTCAATGGTTGATCATCAATTAGAATTAGAGTTGATTTTTGAATCATCAATAGTGTCACCGTCTGTCGATTTATCGGCAGATCCAGCAGAAATTATGTTGAATTTCTCTGATACTATTTCTAATTTAACTAAAAACAATATTCCGGTGAATACTGTTGGCGTAAAAGAAATTAATACACAACAACAAGGTGGCGATTTACAGATCATTGTTGCAATGAATAAAGTAAAACCGTACCAAGGTAAAATTGTTGGTAATAGTTATCGGTTAACGATTAATGATGATGTCGCTGGTCCAGTAGAAGCTAATAATCCATTTGTTAACGGTATTAGTAGTATTGATTTTCGTCGCAACAAAACTGGTGGCGGAGAAATATTATTTAATCTAAGCAATCGTTCTGTAGCCGCTAATGTTGAACAAGTTGGTTCAAAGCTCGAAATAAAACTCTATAACACCGATATTGGTAATGATTTGCTTTATGTTATGGATGTACAAGATTTTGCCACACCAGTGAATAGTTTTGAAACATTTAAAGACGACCTTACTGCCCGTATCTTGGTTGATGTTGATGGTAACTATGACTATAACTACCGCCAAGATGGTAATGTGTTTAAAGTTAGCATTGATAAAGTTGAACGCGTTTCGGTTGCTAAAGAGGCCAAAAAATATAATGGTCGCTCATTGTCACTTAACTTCCAAAATATTTCAGTCCGTACTGTTTTACAAATTATTGCTGATTACAATAACTTTAACCTTGTTACTAGCGATACCGTAGAAGGTGAAATTACCTTACGTTTAGATGACGTGCCTTGGGATCAAGCCTTGGACCTTATTTTACAAACTAAAGGTTTGGATAAACGTATTGAAGGCAATATTTTAATGGTTGCACCAAGTGAAGAGCTTGCTATTCGCGAAAGTAACGACTTGAAAAATCGCCAAGAAGTAAAAGAGTTAGCCCCGTTATATTCTGAATATTTACAAATAAACTATGCCAAAGCCGTCGATATAGCGGATTTACTTAAAACTACCGATTCCACTCTACTATCATCTCGCGGCAGTGTTGCCGTTGATGAACGTACAAATACGCTATTGGTAAAAGACACTGCGGAAATTTTAGAGAACGTACACCGATTAATAGATGTATTAGACATTCCGATTAAGCAAGTATTGATTGAAGCCCGCATGGTGACAGTGAAAGACGATGTGTCTGAAGATTTAGGCATCCGTTGGGGCATCACCGACCAGCAAGGCACAAAAGGCACCTCTGGTACCATTAATGGCGCCACTGATATTGCTAACGGTATTATCCCAAGTGTTAATGATCGTCTTAATGTAAATTTACCGGCAGCAGCAAGCTCTGCAACCAGTATTGCTTTTCATGTTGCTAAATTGGCTGACGGTACGGTACTCGATTTAGAGTTAAGCGCATTAGAGCAAGAAAACAAAGGCGAGATTATTGCCAGCCCACGTATTACGACGTCTAACCAAAAGTCGGCGTATATTGAGCAGGGTGTTGAAATTCCCTATGTTGAGTCAGCATCTAGTGGTGCAACAACGGTTACCTTTAAGAAGGCAGTGTTATCGCTTCGGGTAACCCCACAAATTACCCCAGATGACCGTGTTATCCTTGATCTTGAAATTACTCAAGACTCTCAAGGAACAACGGTTGCCACCGCAACTGGTGAAGCTGTTGCGATTGATACTCAACGTATTGGTACCCAAGTGCTGGTTGATAATGGTGAGACCATTGTGCTCGGTGGTATATACCAACAGAACTTAATTAGCCGAGTGAGTAAAGTACCGGTATTGGGTGATATTCCGTTAGTAGGCTTCTTATTTAGAAACTCAACTGACACCAACGAGCGTCAAGAATTGTTGATTTTCGTAACCCCTAAGATTGTTGCTGATAAACGATAGTTTTCTTTAGCGATAACGAGCATAAAAAGCCAGCGACGTAAGCGCTGGTTTTTTTATGGCACATGTTTATGAGCAGCAAATTACCACGTAGGATAAATACACTAGCGGTAAATATCACTCAAGTGAGTAAAATGACTGCCTATGGTGGCAATAATAGTGACTTTCTTAAAGTTTATAGCGAATGATATTAATTAGATTATGTTGTCTGCAGTAAACTATAGTCTTTGCATTAACAAACACTTAACTGTAAACATTACATTATTTAGGGTGTTTTTATCTTCGAGGTTATAATAAAATCATTATAAATAGCTGTGATGACTTGCAAGCGGTAGCCCTTAACTGAGATAATCCTTCGTCAAGTCTCAATAGAGCAAGGTTAAATTATAGGTCGGCTTGAGGTTTAAGTCGATAAGGCATTCTTCCATATAAGATTCAGACGTATACGAAATGGCTGAAAAACGCAATATTTTTCTGGTAGGCCCTATGGGCGCAGGTAAAAGCACAATTGGTCGCCATCTGGCGCAAATGCTGCATTTAGATTTCCACGATTCAGATCACGAGATTGAACAACGTACCGGTGCAGATATTGCCTGGGTGTTTGATGTTGAAGGTGAGGAGGGTTTCCGTCGTCGTGAAGCTCAAGTCATTGGTGATCTTTCAGAAAGGCAAGGTATCGTTCTCGCGACAGGTGGTGGTTCTGTTCAGAGTAAAGATATCCGCAACTATCTTTCTGCTCGAGGTATAGTGGTTTACTTAGAGACAACTATCGACAAGCAAGTTGCGCGTACTCAGCGTGATAAGCGTCGCCCGTTGTTACAAGTAGATGATCCACGTGAAGTGCTCGAAAGCTTAGCGGAAATTCGTAATCCTTTATATGAGGAAATTGCGGATGTTATCGTTAAAACGGATGAGCAAAGCGCGAAGATCGTCGCAAACCAAATTATCGAGCAACTCGGCTTTTAGGTAACAACATGCAACAGATTCAGGTTCAATTAGGTGATAGAAGTTACCCCATTTATATTGGCCAGGATTTGATGAATGATAGCGAGCTATTTGCTCGCTACCTAACAAACAAGAAAGCCTTAATTGTTTCAAATGACACCATTGCTCCGTTGTATCTTCAAAAGATACAACAAGCGATGAGCGCTTGCGCGCGTGTTGAAACGGTTATTTTGCCTGATGGCGAAAAATTTAAAGATTTACAGCACCTAGATTATATTTTTACTGAACTACTTGAGCACAATTTTGCCCGAGACTCAGTCTTAGTTGCTCTCGGTGGTGGTGTTGTTGGTGATATGACTGGTTTCGCGGCAGCGTGTTATCAGCGTGGTATTGATTTTATTCAAGTGCCGACAACATTATTGTCCCAAGTTGATTCCTCTGTCGGTGGTAAAACGGCAGTAAATCATCCTCTTGGGAAAAATATGATTGGCGCATTTTATCAACCCAAATCTGTGATTATCGATACGCTTTGCTTACAGACATTACCTGCAAATGAGTTTGCAGCAGGTATGGCAGAAGTCATTAAGTACGGTATTATTTGGGATGCAGAATTTTTTCTATGGCTGGAAGAAAATGTTAGCCAATTAAAGTCACTCCAAACTGATGCGCTTAACTATGCTATTGCAAAATGTTGTCAGATTAAAGCTGATGTTGTCGCGCAAGATGAAACTGAACATGGTGTCAGAGCGTTATTAAACCTTGGGCACACCTTCGGTCATGCTATCGAAGCCGAAATGGGCTACGGAGTTTGGTTACATGGTGAGGCTGTCGCTGCTGGTACGGTTCTTGCGGCAAAAACTGCATGTAAACTCAATCTATTAGATGATTTAAGTGTTGAACGTATTTGTCAGTTAATGCTAGCGTTTGATTTACCTATAACGGCTCCTGAGTCGATGGATTTTGAACAGTTTATTAAGCATATGCGCCGTGATAAGAAAGTTTTAGGTGGTAAGATTCGCTTAGTATTACCCACAGGTATAGGCCAAGCTGACGTCTTTAGTGATGTAGGTGAAGACTTGTTAAATCAGGTTATTAGCTGCGAATAAGTTATGCTTCCTACATCTCAATTATAGTGTGGTGAATCATTGACGACTCCAGGACTATTGTTACTCCCCACTCAAGAAGCGCTTATTCAGCGTTTACAGCATATTGCTAGCTATAGTGAACAGATGTCGGTGGTTTGTGGCGTTGATGGCTCAGGTAAATCTACGCTTACAGCTGCACTAGCCAGTGAGTTAGATGATTACAATTCAGCTTTAATTATATGCCCTCAACATGCCGATAGTGCAGAAATTCGTCGAAAAATTCTTGTTCAACTCATCTCTGCCCCCATATTTGATGACGAACGTCCTTTAATGGATACCGTTCTTAGAATTCAATCAAGTTTGAAAAAGCCATTACACATCATTATTGATGATGCCGATCTATTGCCTAAAGATATTTGGGCTGAATGCATTCTTCTGAGTCAAATCCATTGTGCTGGTAAACCTGTAGCGGTCACAGTAACGGTTAGTCCTGATTTTTGGTATACCTTAGTGGCTGATTTAACCGATGATATTCGTGCTAGATTGCTCCCGGTTACGATCGAGCCTTTATCGCTACCTGAGCGAGATGGTCTTTACCAGAGTTTATTACTTCGTAGCCAGCAAACGCCGTTTATTCCCCGTGAAATCATCCATAAACAATTAGAAAAACAGCAGGGCACGCCAGCTGAAGTGGTTAAATTATTAGCGTTAGCATTAGAAGAGCCGCAAACCAGCAAAGCATCTTGGTCCTGGTCGGCGAAAATGTTCATTGCCTTGTTTGCGATATTAGCGAGTGTGGCAATGTGGTGGGGTATTAGTCGTCAATTACCTCCAGCAATCTCTACATCGATATCGCCAACATTAACGGCTGAGCAATCAAGGTTGCGTGCCAAAGCAACAAAATATGTGATGAGTTATGCCGATAAAACATTAACCGCTTATTTTGCTCAGAGGCAATTGGTATTCACTAAGTCGAGCGCCAATGAGCAAGCACAGTTGCTTATAGAGGAGCGAGTCATTACAGATAGCCTAATTGAAGATAAAGATGCGACTGAGCTTGTTGAAGGTGTGCCTGTAGATAATTATACCGAGGTGGTGGTCAACTCATCATTAACGGGCTTGTCTTTTCAGGGGAAATTACCCAAAGCACAAGTTAATCCGGTCAATAAACCGAATGATATTGTTGAGCGAGACAATACTCCCAACCTAAAAGTTAAAGGGTTTACACTGCAACTTGCGAGTGTGAATGACAAAGATTCACTTACGCCTATATTAGTGAAATTGGCGCAAGAGCCGCAGGTTTACATTATGAGTTACAAACAACGTCACATTATATTATTGGGTGATTTTGAAACGGCTACGAGCGCTAGCTTAAAAGCGAAAAGTCTGCAGGAAAAATATGGGTTAGCGGCACCTTGGGTTAGAAAGTGGGCCGACTTAAGTGATTATAAGCGACAAGATTAGTTGCATCATATTCTGGAGCATTTAAGTCAATAACATGAAGAATCAACACAATTAATCTACTTTAGCCGATGATAATTGTCGTTAAACAGAGTACAATCTTCAGCTTTAATTTTGCTGGTATAATTCCTTTTCATGATAAAAAAGCATAGAGCCTTTCTAAAGTGGGCAGGCGGTAAATACAAGCTCGTTGATGAGCTAGCAAAACACCTTCCAGTAGGCAATCGACTCATTGAACCTTTTGTTGGCGCGGGTTCGGTATTCCTCAATACTCAGTTTGATGATTATTTGTTGTGTGACATTAATCAAGACTTAATCAATTTATACCAAATTGTTCAGCAACAGCCTGATAAATACATTCAAGCGGCAAAAGCAATGTTTGTCGATGAGATGAATGATAAAGATGCCTATTATCGTATTCGTGCAGAATTTAATCTCTGTAGCGATCCATTTATTCGGTCAGTATATTTTCTATATATGAATCGTCATGGTTTTAATGGTCTATGTCGATACAATCGTAAAGGTGGTTTTAACGTGCCGTTTGGCTCGTACAAAAAACCTTATTTTCCAGAAGCCGAAATTCGTTATTTTTCATTAAAAGCGCAAAAAGCGACCTTTAAATGTATAAGTTACGAACAAGCCTTTGATATTGCTGAAAGCGGCGATGTTATTTATTGTGATCCGCCTTATGCACCTTTATCGACAACAGCCAGTTTTACCACTTATGCCGGCCCTGGTTTTAGCCTAGACGACCAAGCATTACTTGCACGTCATTCACGGCTTATTGCTCATGAACGAAATATTCCTGTGCTGATCAGTAACCATGATATCCCGTTAACTCGAGAACTATATCGCGGTGCATCTTGCTCAACGATTTCGGTGCAACGTAATATTAGTCCTAAAGGTGGTTCACGTAATAAAGTCGACGAAATTATGGCGTTATATGACCATCATTATCGTGAAGAAGAATAATATTACAGTGGCATATCTAGCAAAGCAGGTAATTAACTTAATACTTGGTTAACAATCAAGATTATTGAAATCACTAAAGTAATTGCTAAGATAATTCCCATGATGATGAAGGGCAGAGGAGATTGAGTTTGAAAATCTTTTTGACGGTTTTGTTCTGTCTGCACGCCAAAAAAAGCCGCTACAGTACTACTAAATACTCGCCAAATAGACATTAACGCGATATCTGAGTTGGGCTGCCAGATGATGGCATATCATTTAATGGCTTATCTTTGTGGCCGTGGATCAGTTCAAGTAGATCAATGAAATGAAATTGGCTTGAGCGACTGTTGCCTGTAACCCAATTTCCCCAGCTCACATCGTTTGATTGTTCTGCACATCGATTGGTAGGATGACTACTTGGCAAGCTAGTATTGTAGTTGGTGCCGCTATTACACACGCAGGCTTTACTATTGGCAGAGTTATTTTCGGTGCTCATTAATACTTGGCTTAGCAATAGTGCCGAAGCTGATGTCGCAAAAACAGCAAAAATCTGTATTGACAATAATTTGCCATCACGACCAGAAAGCTTGCGTATTAAGTACTTAAGCATAAATTTTGCCCTATCCGTGGTGTAAAATCGATTAATACTACAACAGATGTAAGATCTTATATTGGATCATAAACATAACAACATTTTCGCATTATAGCAAAATAGCTTAGTTATTGAACACTGGTTTCTGTTTAAAAAATAACAAAGTTGACCAATGTTGGCATTTTCGACTAAATTCCAGTTTCAGAGTGGTTATTTCTCGCGTGAGACTAGAGGGTTGCGGCTGCAAAGGGTAAAATGTCGACACTTTGATCTGCCAATAGAGAAGATTATGCGCCCATTTTTAATTGCACCATCAATTTTGTCCGCCGATTTTGCCCGTTTAGGTGATGATGTTAAAGCCGTATTAGATGCGGGGTCGGATGTTGTTCACTTTGACGTAATGGACAATCACTATGTTCCTAATTTAACCATTGGCCCTATGGTATGTACTGCACTGCGTAATTACGGCATCACTGCAGATATTGATGTACATTTAATGGTAAAACCCGTCGATCGTATTATTCCTGACTTTGCTAAAGCTGGCGCTTCAATTATTACTTTTCACCCAGAAGCTTCAGAGCATGTTGATCGTACCTTACAGCTTATTAAAGAATCTGGCTGCAAAGCTGGTTTAGTCTTAAATCCCGGCACACCATTGCATTATTTAGATCACGTAATGGACAAACTTGATGTTATTTTATTGATGTCGGTTAACCCAGGTTTCGGTGGTCAGTCATTTATTCCGCATACATTAGACAAACTTCGCCAAGTTCGTGCACTCATTGATGCGAGTGGGTTTGATATTCGTTTAGAAGTCGATGGTGGCGTAAAGGTCGACAATATTGCTGAAATCGCGGCTGCCGGTGCAGATATGTTTGTCGCGGGTTCGGCAATTTTTAATCAACCAGATTATAAAGTTGTTATTGATCAAATGCGTGCAGAACTTGCTACGGTATCATAACGTCTTTTCGTATTATTAGGACTTAACATGATGCAATGGTCAAACATTAGCGCTATCGCTTTTGATTTAGATGGTACATTAATCGACAGTGTGCCTGATTTAGCTGCAGCCACCAATGCCACATTAGCACAATGCCAATATCCACCCGTAACAGAAGCGCTGGTGCTGAGTTGGGTCGGAAATGGTGCGCGTGTATTAATGCAACGTGCATTAAGTTATGCCTCTGGCATGGCAGAAAATACTCCTGAGCTACAGGCATTACTTGAGAAAACGATGCCACTATTTATGCTTTACTATAGTGAGCATTTACATACGCATAGTCGTTTGTACTCTGGGGTGATCACCACGTTACAAAAGCTAAAACAAGCTGGTTTTAAACTGGCTATCGTCACCAATAAACCTTATCGTTTTACCTTGCCGATATTAAGTGCTTTTGGTCTCGATGATGTGTTTAGCGAAGTGCTCGGCGGCGATTCATTAGCCAAAATGAAGCCGGATCCTATGCCGTTGCAGCATTTGCTTGGACAGTGGCAATTGGATGAGTCGCAATTACTGATGATTGGTGATTCAAAGAATGATATTTTAGCAGCTAAAGCTGCCAATGTTATGTCTATTGGCTTGACCTATGGCTACAACTACGGCGAAGATATCGGCCTAAGTCATCCCCATGCGGTATGCGAAAATTTTGCTGATATAGAGCAATACTTACTTTCATAATAATTTTAATTTTCAAAAAGATAATCTGGAGCAATAAAACACATGACTAAACCCATAGTACTCAGCGGTGCGCAGCCATCAGGCGAATTAACCATAGGTAATTATATGGGCGCACTTCGTCAATGGGTTGCCATGCAAGATAGTCATGATTGCCTATATTGTGTTGTTGATTTACATGCCATCACGGTTCGTCAAGATCCTAAGTTACTCCGTGAAGCCTGTTTAGATACATTAGCCTTGTACCTTGCGTGTGGTGTTGACCCTAAAAAAAGCACCGTATTTATTCAGTCGCAAGTGCCGCAGCATACTCAACTTGGTTGGGTATTAAACTGTTACACCCAAATGGGTGAGTTAAACCGCATGACCCAGTTTAAAGATAAGTCTTTAAAGCATGCTAATAACATTAACGTTGGGCTATATGGTTATCCTGTGCTCATGGCGGCAGATATTTTGCTGTATCAAGCTAATGAAATCCCAGTTGGTCAAGATCAGAAGCAGCACTTAGAGTTGACTCGCGATATTGCCACTCGTTTTAACAATGCTTATGGCGACACGTTTACTATTCCTGAGCCGTTTATTCCTGAGCATGGTGCTAAGGTCATGTCACTGCAAGACCCACTAAAGAAAATGTCCAAATCAGATGATAACCGCAATAACGTTATTGGTTTACTTGAAGATCCTAAAGCGATTTTAAAGAAAGTTAAAAAAGCCATGACTGACAGTGAAGAGCCGCCAGTGGTGCGTTTTGATATCGAACAAAAGCCGGGTGTGTCTAATCTACTGAGTTTAATGTCAGGTTGTACAGGGCAGTCGATTGCATCTTTAGAAGCAGAATTTGAAGGCAAAATGTATGGCCATTTAAAAGTGGCTACCGGTGAAGCGGTTGTTGGTATGTTAGAGCCATTACAAGCTCGCTTTAAAGAGTTCCGCGCCGATCATGCATTCCTAAGCCAAGTGATGGCGGAAGGTGCTGAAAAAGCCCAAGCGCGTGCAGAAGTGACCATTAAAAAAGTCTACGAAAAAATTGGCCTTATAGTGTAAGTAAAACTTTAGCTATTGTTACTGATAAGCCAGCAAATTGCTGGCTTATTTTTTGGTTAACCATTGCACAAACGCAGCGATAGCAGGTTCCTTTAAACGTCGTTGTTTACAGCTAAAATTGAATTCAAAGCCAGTCAACATAGCGGGTAAGTCAAGCGCGACTAATGCTCCCTTACTAATATCTCGCTCTACCATAAAATCTGACGCTAGCGCGATACCCTGACCGGCAATTGCCGCTTCAATGGCTAACAACACATGGCTAAATACATGCTGTTGTTGTGTCGCGGCTATGCTGATGTCATTAACGGATAACCAGCGCTCCCAATCGAAGCCTATTGGCCCTTCGTCAACGGTAAGTAATGCATGCTGACGTAATACACTCAGTGCCGAGAGGTCGGTATTGAGCAGCCCAGGACAAATCACTGGGATCAGTCTCTCTTGGTGTAACATGCGATGCACATAACCGGGTTGGCCACTTTGGCCAGTAATAAACATATCAGCCACACTATCACTCATCAGTGGGTCGTCGGTGATCATATCTAGGCGAATTTTAATTTGTGGATGCAATCGATGGAAATCGCTTAAGCGAGGAATGAGCCACTTAATGGCAAATGAACTGTATACCGCTAAACGGAGTTGATCATTACTGTCTCCAGTGATTTGCATGCTTAAATCATTCAGCTCATTAAATATTCGTTCTAGCTCATGATAAAGCACACTGCCTTTACTGGTTAAACAGAGTTGCCTGCCTTCGCGGCTAAATAATCGTTCACCAAAATGAGCTTCAAGCAGCCTCACTTGATGCGATACCGCACTTTGAGTAATACAAAGCTCAGTTGCCGCCCGAGAAAAGTGCGCATGCCTTGCAGCCGCTTCAAATATTTGTAGTGCCCTCAGTGGTGGTAGTTTGCGCATATGCACCTTAAATATGAGTTTATTTTAATAAAATTTACTATGTATGAATTTAACTCATGCATTGATTAAAAACATCATTATTCGATATAAATTGCTAAGGATATGATGCAGCCAATTATTGATTCTTAGGTTGTAAGTACAATGAAATCCACAATCGCCATCGGCATGATGTTATTGGTCGTCGGTAACCTTTTTAGTGCTATGTATGATGTGTCGATAAAATGGCTTCCAGAGGGCAGTAGCGCTGCAACATTTCTGTTAATTAGACAGTTAACATCAGTAATCATGTTGCTGCCTTTGTGGTTGGCGGCTAAAAAACCAACCAGCCGCCACGTCAAGGTGCATTTAGTGCGGGCTAATACCGGCGCTATTGGCGCTGTATGTTTAGTTATGGGCTTAATTGCGCTACCGATTGCTACAGTGAGTTCGTTATTTTACTCAGCGCCATTAATGATTGTATTAATGGGATTTTTGTTTTTGAAAGAAACCGTTACTGCAGCGCATTGGTTAGCATCTATTTTGGGGTTTATTGGCATTATTATTTTACTGCGCCCAAGTGAAATTAACTGGTTTGGTATTGCAGTATTAATTTCAGCATTTACGTTTGCGATTAACCAGTTGGCACTGCGCAAGTTACCTAGTACAGAAAGTCCAATCGTTACGCTAATGCTTTATAATTTGCTCAGCATGCCTTTAGTTTTTGTGATGGCCTTAGTACAAGGCATAGAGGGAATAAGTGTTTCTTTAGTGGTCATCGCAGTATTAAGTAACGTCTTTTTACTCGCATACCAGTGGTTTTGTGCCTTAGCGTATCGTCAAGCGCAAGCCAGTCAAATTGTGGTGGCAGAATATACAGGTTTGTTGTTTTGTGTTTTCTTGGGTTGGTTATTTTTTGACGAATGGCTTGATGGACTAAGTTGGTTAGGCGCTAGTTTTATTGTGTTACCGTCACTGGTTATCCCTTGGATACAAGCCAAAAGATCGCAAAAAAAATTCATCGAGCAAAATGCAGGATGAATTTTTTAAATCACGATAAGTTGTTAGCTACAGCAGGATTAAGATTCAGTGTATTCAAAAACCTTAATCACTTTGCGAACACCTGCTGTATTTCGAGCGATATCAACGGCTAAATCAGCTTGTTTGCGGTCAATTAACCCAAGCAAAAACACTTCGCCGTTTTCGGTAATGACTTTAATGCGAGTAATATCGAGCGACTTCTCATTCAGCATGCGGCCTTTTACTTTGGTGGTGACCCAAGTGTCATTGCTGCGAGTGGTAAACGAGGTTGGTGTGCCAATACGGATTTGATTATGTATTTTGCCGCCAATTTGTAAATCTTGTACGACTTTAACGGCTTTATCGCGCAGCATTGAATTAGGCGCTTGGCCTATCATCAATACATTTTTGTTCATCACAATGGCAGCGATATGGGTTTGATTGTTGAGGTCATCATGTTTTGATAATGCGCTGGCAATAACAAAGTCAGCATTGGTATCGCTGATTTGCGTGCCCATGCTGCGCTCATCGTTTGCCATCTTGGCACCGCTAACGGCGCCAACCATGACCGCACCAGCACATCCCTGCAACATCGCAAGGATCGAGATGATGAGTAACCCTCTTATCATGCTTGTTCGTCCTGTGGGAACAAGGTGCGATCGATGTTATCGCATAAACAATGAATAACCAGTAAATGAACTTCCTGAATACGTGCTGTCACGTTTGACGGTACACGGATTTCTACATCACCAGCGCTCATTAAACCTGCCATTGCGCCGCCGTCTTTACCAGTTAATGCAACAATTGTCATGTCACGGCTCAATGCTGCTTCCATGGCTTTAATAATGTTACCTGAGTTACCACTGGTAGAAATCGCTAATAAAATATCACCAGGTTGTCCTAAAGCTAAAATTTGCTTCGAGAAAATTTCATCGTAGCTATAATCGTTGGCGATAGCCGTAATGGTTGACGTGTCACAGCTTAATGCAATAGCCGGTAGAGGTGGACGTTCAATTTCATAACGGTTTAATAATTCAGCTGAGAAGTGTTGAGCATCGCCAGCACTGCCGCCATTACCACATGACAGAATTTTATTACCGCCAAGTAAACATTGCACCATCATCTCGGCCGCTTTTTCAATCGATTCAGGCAATGCTTCAGCAGCATCAATTTTAGTTTGAATCGATTCGGTGAAACTATCTTTAATACGTTCTAACATGCAACAATCCTTACGCTAAATTATGTCTACGTATGTCTCTGATTGGCCTTTTTAATATCGCTCATCAGTAAGACTTGGTGATTTGACTCTATGATGCCATAAATCAAGGTTATGGTAATCAATTGCCGCTTAAAAACAGCCTTGTAGCCAGTTTATTTCATCAATATTCATCGCAATGACATCAAAGCGACAAGGTGGATTCAATTTTTGTCTTTGTAAATAATGATCCGCGGCTAATCTTATCCGGGTGATTTGCTTATTTGTGAGTGCATTTAAGGCGCCACCAAACTGATTTGACGCTCTAAATTTGACTTCCACAAACACCCACACATCTTGCTGGCGCATAATCAAATCTATTTCACCAAATGGATAGCGGACATTAGCGGCAACAAATATCAGACCTTGTTGTTCAAGATAAGTTCGTGCACGTTGCTCAGCTAATTGTCCACTGTTCATAGTGGTGTTAATTTTCCTTGGGTATATTTACCCCAAGACAATTGACGCTCAATCACGCCATTAGGTTTCACTGATAATGCGCCGCTACGCCCCATAAATTGATAGCCAGGGAACGCACGCATTTGCGCTAAACGATTAACCAACTCAAGTGCGTCAAACCCCATGACATACAAGCGTTTTTGGCTATTATTCCAACCACTCCACAGTTCTGACACCATTTGAGTTTCGCTATTCGATTGCATTAGCCAAGGAACATCACTAATGATCAAGTTATTTAACTCTTGTGCTGATTGTGCTGACTCACTTTCAAGGCGGCTCCGGCTAGTGGTATATAAGGTTACCGGTTCAGAGAACACACTAAAGTTAACGTCTAAAAAGGGTTTTAGCAGGGCTAAATCTTGTGAGCCAGAAATCATGTAAATCGCATCAATATCTTGGCGAGAACGAAAATCTGATTCTAAGCGACTGCCTAATAAATCGCGCATTCTACTAATACGTGCTTGGCTATCTTTTACGCCCAATGCTTCTTGAACAGTCAACTTCATTTGGTCGCCAGCATCATAGAAATACACTTCGGCATCGTTACTGGTTAATGTCAGCCATGTTTGTTGAAAACTGTCGGCCATACGTTTACCAATCGGGTCATTACTGGCTAAAAGCAATGGCAGTTTGACGCCATCATTAAACAGTTTACGTGCTGCATCACTGGCTTCTTGCGCGGGTGACAATGAAAAATAAAACAGATTTGGTTGTGGTGTAAAGGTGTCTGTTTGATTCAAATACAGCTGAGGAATAGTGGTTTTTTGTTTATCATTTACTTTCTGTAATTCTTCAACTTCATTGGGTAATAATGGCCCAATGATAAATTCCGCCCCCTTGGCAACGGCTTGTTGATAAGCGGCAGCAACACCTTGCTGAGTATCATAAAAGTTAATTGATACATTGGCGTCATAGTCAGACAGGTAACTTGACATTAACCCCTGACGAATGGGCTCAGCAACCACAGCACGTGGACCACTTAATGGTAATAACACCGCAATATTTTGCGGTCTAAAAGGCTTAGCATTGAGTGCCTGTTCTAGATCTGCAGGTAATTTCATCGCCGCAGGATGATTAGGGTTATTACGCTGCCATTCACCTAAATAACGCACTAATTGAGTTGGTTCAACCGCATAATGCTTAGCAATATAGGTTAATTGTAACCAACCCGCAAAAATCGGATTAGACTGATCGCGCATAAACGACTGCACTGTTTCTTCATGTAAAGGCTGTAGAAGCTTCCAAATGACATTATTAATCGCAGAGGTTTCAGATTTTGGTAAGTAATTACTTAACAGGCTTAATTGCTTAACTTGATCAATTGGCTGTTGAGTATTCTTATACAGCTTGGCTTTAAATTGGTGATAACTCGCCATTTGCCAACGCGGTAACTGCCAATGAGGCGGATACTGTAATATATCCAGCGCAGCTTGGCTGCTATTGGTTTTCTCTGCAATGCGCGCGCGCAAGTATATATGCTCAGCTTGAAGCGAGGGAACGGTCACCATCGACTTCTGCATTGAGGTTAATACTTTAGCGGCAGAATTAAAGTTACCGTCATTGATATAAGCGTGAGCGGCGAGTAATAAATAACGATCACGCTTTTCTGGTAAACTGCTGTTCGTTGCTTGGGCTAAATAAACTTTAGCTGGATGTTCAGCGGCAACGAGCGATGCACTTGCGTCAATATTATCTTGCTGTTTATTGGCGGCACAACCGACCACCAATACAGAGAAAATCAACGCGCACACGAATTTTGTAGTATTCAGTCTTTTTAACACTTGGCTTCACTCTGGTAAGATGCTGTCACTAGTTTAACCTGCTCTTACGCTTGGCGAAAGACTCAGGTAGATTCATTATCGAGGTAATTATGGACCAAATGGTCGCGCTGTATATTGTTCCCACCCCAATTGGTAATTTTGGCGACATCAGCGCTCGGGCAATCGAGGTGCTGCAACAGGTTGATTTAATCGCCTGCGAAGACACACGCCATAGCGGAAGGCTGCTGAGTCACTTTGGTATTGAAACCCGTAAAACGGCATTACATGATCACAATGAACGTGACCGAGCGCAATGGATAGTTGAACAGTTAAATGAAGGTAAATCAATCGCACTTATTTCTGATGCGGGTACGCCATTAATTTCTGATCCTGGCTATCATTTAGTTAATCATGTTCGCCAAGCTGGCCACAGAGTCGTGCCACTGCCTGGCGCTTGTGCCGCCATTACCGCCCTAAGTGCATCAGGGTTACCGTCTGATCGCTTTAGTTTTGAAGGTTTTTTACCTTCAAAAGAAAAAGCACGTATCGATAAGCTTGAATTTCTTAAAGAAGATCCTCGTACGCTGATATTTTACGAATCTCCTCACCGTATTCTTTATAGCCTTGCTGCTATTGTTGAGGTGTTAGGCGAAGATAGACAAATAGTGATGGCTCGTGAAGTCACTAAAACCTTCGAAACCTTTTTATCGGGTACCGCTGCTGAAGTATTGGCACTGGTTGAAGCCGATGATAATCAGCAAAAAGGCGAAATGGTCATTATGTGCCATGGCTTTACATTAACTGATGAAGAAGGTATTCCAGCGGTTGCAGTTGCTACATTAAAGTTACTTTGTGAAGAATTACCGCTTAAGAAAGCCGCAGCTATAGCTGGGCAAATTCATGGTTTAAAGAAAAATGCCCTATATAAATATGGTTTAGAACTGGATTTATAAAAAGCTGGTCGCTTTGGCATTGGTTTGTTGCGCTGCTTAGGCTATAATCCGCGCCGAGTTGGCCAGACAGTTGCCGCGTACGTAAGTACGGGGAGGAAAGTCCGGGCTTCAAAGAGCGGGGTACCAGGTAACGCCTGGGCGGTGTGAACCGACGACAAGTGCAACAGAGAGGAGACCGCCATTTTGGCCTCGGCTAAGATGGTAAGGGTGAAAGGGTGCGGTAAGAGCGCACCGTGCGGCTAGCAATAGTCCGTAGCAAGGTAAACTCTACCCGAAGCAAGACCAAATAGGGTTCCGCATGGCGCTGCTCGCGTTGGAACCGGGTAGGTTGCTTGAGCCTGTGAGCGATTGCAGGCCTAGATGAATAACTGTCCACGACAGGACCCGGCTTATCGGCCAACTCACCTCTTTATAATAAAAGGCCTCACAGCAATGTGAGGCCTTTTATGTTACAGACAGCTGGGGGTTAAATGCAGAGTTGTTCGGCAAGAAACGCCAGTGAACGTCCCTGGGCTAAAGCCGCGGATGGTTGATGATACATGCCTGAACGTCCCCAACAGTTAAAACCGTGTCCTGCAGGGTAGTCAAAAAATTGTGCATGAGTGTGATGAGCAAACGTTGCTTTAATTTTAGCAACATCATCGGCTGGAATATGTTCGTCATGTGCACCGTGATGGAACATAATCGCTTGCTTAAGCTGCGGCGCAACATCTAAATAATTCGCAATACCGCCACCGTAATAACATACAGCTGCGCTGATGTCTGCACTTGCAGCCGCACTGCGATAGGCCAGTTGACCGCCAAGGCAGTAGCCAATAATACCGATTTTTCCATTGACCTCTGGGCGTGTTTTAAGGAAATCAATTGCCGTCACAACATCGCTAACAGCCTGATCGGCATCCAGAGTTTGGTAACACTCAAAGGCTTTTTGGGTACCTGCGTCATCATAGTTTAAATCCAGTCGTGGAGTGAGTCGCCAGAACACGTCAGGAGCGAAAACCACAAAACCAGCTTGCGCATAGCTGTCGGCAACGGCACGAATGTGTTCATTCACTCCCCAAATTTCTTGAAGTAAAACCAGACCTGGACCTGTGCCTGTAGGAGGTAAACTCAGGTATCCGGCAAAAGGTTGGTCAGGAATAATAGTAATCCATTGTTGTGTCATGTGAACCTCTGTTTAGGTGAATTTAGCTAGGCTATATATGTTAGCGCCAATTTAGAACAATGTGTTTATATGCTGATATCTCAGTTTATTGTTTACGACTATTGAAGGTCATTATCTATAAAAATTTCAATAAAATCATTGCTATTAACCATTTGTGTTGCAAACGAATTGGTGTGTTTATACTTCAATAATCTGATTCTGAAAAGGGTGATTATACGTCGCTAATAGCATGTTTGACCAATTAACACCTCCTCAATTTACTCTCACACCAATGCACAGAATAACAACGGCTGTTATTTACTGCTGCATACTCAACCTACTGCAATGACTTCATGCTAGCAATATTCTGTGCTGGATAATAATTAACAAAATATCACAAATGTAAATTATTGAATGAGAATGGTTGTCATTAGTGTTTGATGCTATATTGCACGCAATTTTATAGCGATAGATTGTTACTAGGTAAAGTGTCATGCATTTGAAGGTTACGAATATTGGGGTGTTAAGCCTACTATTACCAGCGTTGAGTGTCAGTGCTAATGAATCGACTGTGAATTCGAATCAGTCAATTGAGAAAATAACTGTCATGGGGCGGGCACAGACCTTTTATCGTGAATCTTCTACGTCTGTTGGTGCCAAAGTTGAAACTGATATTATGGATTTACCACAATCGGTGCAGGTGCTGAATGAACAGTTGATTGTTGACCAAGCGGCACGTGAAATCACCGACTTATATCGTTCTATTGCGGGGGTGAGCAGTTACAGTTACTCGGGAGTGACCTTTCGTGGTTTTCGCGATGACAGCAATGTGTTTTATGACGGTGTAAGAGGCGACCCTTTTTCGGGATTCGGCGTACCGCAGTTATTTAATATTGAACGAGTTGAAGTGTTAAAAGGTCCTGCTGCTGCGTTATACGGTGGTGGAGAACCTGGCGGGATGATCAATTATGTCAATAAAAAGCCGAGCTTTGTCCAAGATACTGAAGTGACATTAACCACTGGTGATAACGATCGTATGGGCGGGTCAATTGATTCTAAAGGTGGTTTAACAGATTCAGTTGCCTATCGTTTAGGTGGTTTTTATGAACAAAAAGACAGCTTTCGTAATAATGCAGACTCTGAAAACACCGAGCTGACTGGTGGGTTATTATTTCAACTTGGCGATGATACAGCGCTCACAACCACCATTGATTATATCAAACAAGACTTAGGCGGTAATCGTTTACGTGGTGTTCCCGTTGACGATGAGGGTAATTTTTTAGTGGATTCAAGCTATAACGCGAATGAAAAATCCGACTATCAAAACCTTGAAGCAACAATATTACAAGCTAACTTACAACATCACTTTAGCGATGAGTTGAGTGTTAATACCACAGTGCGTTATCTGGATAACGAGCGCGTTCAGGGGTATCACGAATCACAAAGTTGGGTTGATGTGAATGGCGATGGTAAAGCCAATATTGATGATAAAACCATTAAACGTGAATATCGTAAACAATATCGCGCTAACCAAGAAGTGAGTGTGACGTCAGATTTTGTATATCGATTAGATACTGATATTGAGCAAACCTTATTATTTGGAGCAGATTATCATCACGTAAACAGCGATTATGATTATTGGCGTGCCCGTTACGAGGCTGACGGGGTGGCTAATCTCAACATTTTTGATCTTAATTACGGTGAAACAGATCCTTCAACTTATAACTTACAAGATCAACATCGTGATGGCACTAAAACCGAACGCGCGGGTTTATATGTTCAAGATCAAATTAGTTTAAGCGAGAAATGGTTGTTGTTGATGGGACTACGTTACGATCACTTTAACGATTTTGACAAAGAAACTGGCTTTGAGTTTAGTGATAGCCATGTATCACCGCGTGGTGGTGTTGTTTATAAATACTCCACCGATACGTCGTTATATATTAACTACGCTGAAAGTTTTAATCCGACCTCCCTTGGCGATCAAGAAACTGCAAGTAAAGACGCGAGTTTAGATCCGGAAATGGGCGAGCAGGTTGAGTTCGGTATTAAAAATCAGTGGTTTGACGGTAGTATGATGACCACGGTTGCTGTGTATCAAATTACCAAAAAAGATGTTGCCATGAGTAACCCTGACTATACCGGTCTTGATGATGGTATCCCTGCCTTGGTTAGTTTAGGGCAGGTCGAAAGTAAAGGGGTTGAGTTTACTCTGGTGGGCGATATTACTACCGACTGGACCATTATGGCCAATTATGCCTACAACGATGCCCGCGTTACCCAAGGCGATGTGGGCGATACTTATGCCGATGGCACTAAGTTTATTAATGCGCCGCGACATCAAGCGGGTTTGTGGACGCGTTATGAGATTGACAGTTTGCAGTCTTCTATTGCATTAGGTGCCGACTATGTTAGTGAGCAAATCAGCGCGGATGCGCAGCGTGTTAAGCCTTATACTGTGTTTGATATGAGCTGGACAACTCGGTGGCAAGATACGCAATTTCAGTTAAATGTGAAAAACCTGTTTGATAAACAATATGCCGTGAGCGGTTTCTCTGAACGTAATGGTCATTTCCCTGGTGCACCACGAGAAGTGGTGTTGCAGATATCACATCACTTTTAAACTAAGACGGATAGTTGCAGTAGTATTTACGTGTTGTTGAATAAAAAAGGAGTGAACAATTTATTGTTTACTCCTTTTTTCGTTAAGCCGCTGCTTTACACGCTGGCTTTGTGGCCACCAGTTGAGACCGTTTTTGGTCATCAAGTCTACATTGCAGCACATAAAGCATTTAGTGCTGACTACTTTGCGAAAGTTTATCGTAACTAAACGGTCTACCTACCGCTTTAAAAATGGTCCTTAACTTGGAATCTAAATTCCCAGGCATTGATGTCATTACCTGTGGTGATAGGGACGGCAATATCAACATGGGCTACGTTACCGTAGCTTGATTTAGGGGAGTAAATGCGCGCGCCGATGCCAACACTGCCGATAGGGCCATTGACTTCATTTTGCTGATCTGTGCCGCCGCTTGCTTCGCCAATGTCAGCAAATACTGCCCAGCCTAATTCGGCCAGTTGATATAAATTAATATTAGGGTAATAACGGATCTCACCAGTAAGTAACCATTGGTTGTCACCATGTTGATAGTCATTAGGGTAACCGCGCACGCCGGTTTCATCGCCAAGGGCAAAAGTTCGGTCAAGGTAATTATTGTGCGAAGTGGCAATGCGGGCCTTTGAGTAGGCCGTCCACTTAGGGCTAATTTGATGGAAAAATTCAGCCCCTAAACCGACATTATAAAAGTCCTGTTGACCCGTTTGAATATCGGTCTGGGCATCGATAGTCATGAGCAATAATTGATTGTCTTTTTGCCAGCCACGGGTACTTAGCATGGTTAAGTGGTAGCCGAGATCGGCATTATCAGCGACGTCATTGGTTTCTAATCCTAAACTGACCCTATGATGCCAACCCAAATTAAAGTCTTCGTTTTTATTAATCAGGTGAATATTATTTAGTACTGTGAATTGATCTTGGACATATTCGTAGCTGATCCATGGATACATAAATTCACGATCATAAGGTAATGGTGACTGAGGATATAAGTCTATATTATTGAATTGATGTTGGTCTTGGGTAATACCGACACTGATACGATGCAATTGGTCCGCTTGTTTATCGACTAACCAACCATAACCTAAGTTTGCATAATCAATAACATGCTCAAACTCGTTAATGTCTTGACCATTTTGTCTAATGGTATCAATGCGGGTGTCAGTTAACCAAGACGCTGCATACATATTTTGGCTATCGAGGGTATAAAAGGGCTTATTAAAGGCAATTGAGGATGCTTGACCGTCACTGTTGTCGTAAAAATCAACCGACACATTCGCGTGTTTAAGCCATCTTACTGGAGCATCAAAAGCTAATTTATAACCGGTACGATCGGCACTTGATTGGTATTTTATTTTGGTTTTAACCCCTAATCCCAGTAGGTTATCTTCTTTCATACCAAAAGAATATTTAGTGTCGCCACCATTTTTGCTCAAGCTTACCGTGGGTAATAATGACCAGTTATCCCATGTTTCGACTAACACCACATCTTCAACATTATCGGTTGCCAATGGGTCTTTTCTGGCAATATTAATTTTAGCATCGCGAATATAAGATTCGTAACGCAACAATCGCTGCGCTTCTTGCAGATCTTTCTCGGTGATCTTATCGCCTTGTTCAAAGCTTAAGCTATTGAGAATGGTCGATTCTTTGGTGTTGATGTGCAAATAGTTAGCCCAGCGATGTAAAAATATAGCATCTGGTGCTGACTCATCAAAAATAGGGTGACTAACAATAACGATTTTAGCGACCTTATCAACAAGGTGCTTATTAGTTGTCGATTGCTCATTGATGTCAGAGTCATCGTTGGCGGTTAGCTGTGACTGAGTGGCTGCAACCTCAGCTTGAACACTCTGCGAAGTCAGCAGGATGAAGAAAATAAATGCTGCCATAAATATGATTGGCATAGCTTCGTCCTTATTTTTATTGTTATGTTTTTTAAGAGGTCAGCAACAAAGGGTAATTGTTTCTAATATGAAATTATTATGTTGCCTCTTTGTTTTGTATCATACCTGAATAACATCATAGTCAAACATGTAGCTTAAATAAATATTTCATTTAGCCACTAAAAAGATAAGGGTATTTAGATTGTTAACAACATAAGGGCTGTATTTATCATGCCCTTATGCTGTTTGAAATATAATAATCGGAGGCTTACAAGGAACGGCGAGGAGGTACTATTACGTTGGCAAAAATGAGTCCTGCGATTAAGGACATAAAAATGAGGAATATTTGTGAGCCTAAATGGGCTTGATTCAGCATCGTTTCACCTGAGATAAGTGCATTTAAGCCGATATAAGTTTTGCTACCCGGAACAAGAATAACAATACCTTGGAGTAACGCAATCGACACTGGTGCCTTCATCCAACGGGCGTATAGGTTCGAATAAATACCTACCGCGAGCGCGCCGACAAAAATGCCAATAGATTCACCTAAGTAGATACCGCCGAGCATGGCAGAGAAAAAGGCCACAATGCCAGCAAACACGCCCCAAGGAGAGTCTTTTAAGCGTGCTTTAAAGATAATCACCAGTGACATAGACAATAGCGGTACAGCAGACCAAATCGCCCAGCGCGGCAGTGGTATCGGTTCGACATAAATGGTTTCGCCAAATATCGCCTTCCCTATGGTCATGCCAAGCACTGCACCAAAATACAGTTTAAACAACTGCATGACTGCATCCATGATACGTGCAGTACCCGAGATTAAGTCGCGGGCGGCAAGCTCCGCCAAGCCAAGCGTGAGTGCAAGACCAGGAACAAAAATAATAATCCCCGATAAAATGGTCACAGGTAAATTGATACTCGGGTCAAATTGCGCAATCCCTGTCGCCAAGATAGCGCAAACGACCGCCGCCATAGGCTCAAGCATTTCTGCAATACGTTTTGAACGTTCAGCCCAAAAAACGAGGCTGTATACCAGTAAGCCTAAAATAGCCGACCAAAAAACGTCATGCCAACCAGTACCCATTAACATGGCAAAGGCACCCGCACTTGAGCCAAAAGCTAATAAGGTGAGTTTATGGCCATAAGGATTGGGTTTATTAGCGATTTCTTCTAGGCGCTCTAACGCTTCTTGCAGAGTGCGCTGGCCAGAACTAAGCTCTTCCACTAACTCAAAAGTGCGTGCTAATGAACCTAAATCGAGGTCACCAGGTTTGACGCGAGCGACATGGTTATACTCTTGTTCAGTATCGTGTTGCAGTACAAAAGTCATCGAAGTCGGTGATATTAAAAAGTAACCTTCAATACCGAGCGTGCTACATACCGTTTGCAAGTGGGATTCTAAGCGATACGCAGGCGTACCAAACTTATGTAAGTATTTTCCTAACTTAATAATAAATCGGCGTTTTTCTAAAAAATCCTGATTATCCACTGGGCGATAGTCACTCTTGTTAGGGTGTTGAGCTAGTTTTGGCGCGAATATTAACCGATTAAGGCGTGTGTTTACAGCCAAACTGATCCAAAATGTTGGTATAGCATCAATATGTTAAAGATTGATGTAATAACAATAATATAGTCGACTCAAGGAATAACACATGACATTGATGATATCGGGTTTATACGCGGGTTTAACGGCGGTATTGGTTTTAGCATTATCGTACAGAGTGGTTAAATTTCGTCGCGCAAATAAAATAGGTATCGGTGATGGTGGTCACCAAGGATTATCGATTGCGATTCGAGCGCATGGCAATTTAATTGAAAATGCACCCATAGTACTTATTTTGTTAGCGTTGGCTGAATTAAATGGCATGCCAGTTTACTTGATACATTGTTTGGGCACCGCTTGGATTGTGGCGCGCTTATTACATGCTATTGGGTTAAATCAAGGTCAAGGTGGCTATCATTTTGGCCGTTTTTGGGGCGTATTAATCACGTGGATTGTGCTATTAACCTTAGCGGTCGCTAATATTGGCTTCTTTCTTGGGTTATAACATTGAAAGCATAAGGGAATAGCAATATTCCCATGTGTTTTACAAGGTTATAAAAGGATAAAAATATTTCACTTTTGATGTTTTTTTAGTCACACTTAGTGTCGCTGTACTGCTATACTCCGCGTCCGTTAAATTCAGCTGTAGGCTGATGTTGTCATCGGATCAGTTAGACTGGTTTTCCCCATTTATGTAGGTCATATACATGCAAGTTGAGTCAACGTTATTTAATTATCCAAAGTTTTGGGCTGAATGCTACGGAACTGCACCTTTTTTACCTATGTCTCGCAAAGAGATGGATATTTTAGGTTGGGATAGTTGCGATATTATTGTCGTGACTGGCGACGCGTATGTTGACCATCCTAGCTTTGGTATGGCGGTGATTGGGCGAATGTTAGAAGCTCAAGGTTATCGTGTGGGTATTATTTCGCAGCCAGACTGGTCAAACAAAGAAGACTTTATGCAGCTAGGTCGCCCAAATCTGTTTTTTGGGGTAACCGCTGGCAACATGGATTCGATGATTAACCGTTACACAGCAGACCGCAAGTTACGTCATGATGATGCCTATACTGCCGGAGATATTGGTGGTAAACGCCCAGATCGTGCGGTAACCGTGTACACCCAGCGTTGTAAAGAAGCCTTTAAAGATGTACCGGTTGTGATTGGCGGCATTGAAGCCAGCTTACGCCGTATTGCTCATTACGATTATTGGTCAGATAAAGTCCGTCGCAGTGTGATTTTTGACGCCAAAGCCGATATTTTAATTTACGGCAATGCTGAACGACCATTAATGGAAGTTGCACGTCGTATTGCTGCGGGTGAAGCCATTGGCGATATTGACGATGTTCGTGGTACCGCAACAATGCGTAAAGAACCTATGCCCGGTTGGCGCGGCATGGATTCACGCAAAATTGACCAACTACATAAAATTGAGCCATTACCTAGCCCATATGGTGCTGATGATGTTGGTTGCAGTAATTTATCTGGTCCAACAGACGAAAAGATTTTTGATAACGATGCGCCCAAAGCCATTAGCGTGCAACCGCCACGTCCAAAGCCATGGGAAAAAACCTATGTGCTGCTTCCTGCCTATAACAAGGTCAGCGAAGATAAGTATTTGTATGCCCATGCCTCGCGTATTTTGCACCAAGAGCAAAATCCGGGTTGTGCCCGTGCCTTGTTTCAACCACATGATGCCAACCGTGGTGTATGGGTAAACCCACCAGCGTGGCCATTAAACACTGACGAGATGGATGCGGTATTCGATTTACCGTATCAACGCATCCCGCATCCGATGTATGGCAAAGAAAAAATCCCAGCTTACGATATGATTAAGACGTCAATCAATATCATGCGTGGTTGTTTTGGTGGTTGTTCATTCTGTTCGATTACCGAGCATGAAGGGCGAATTATTCAAAGTCGCTCGCAAGAGTCGATCATCAAAGAAATTAAAGACATTCAAGAAAAAGTGCCAGGTTTTACCGGTGTTATTTCTGACTTGGGTGGCCCAACGGCGAACATGTACCGTTTAGGTTGTACCAGTGAGAAAGCGGAGAAAACCTGCCGACGTTTATCGTGTGTGTTCCCGTCTATTTGTGGCCATCTGGGCACCGACCATAAACATACCATCGACTTATACAAAGCGGCGCGTGAAGTACCTGGCATTAAAAAAGTGCTAATCGCTTCGGGTGTACGTTACGATTTGGCTATCGAAAACCCAGAATATATTCGAGAGTTAGCTAAACATCATGTGGGTGGTTATTTAAAAATTGCCCCAGAACATACCGAAGAAGGCCCACTCAGTAAAATGATGAAGCCAGGTATGGGAACCTATGACAAGTTTAAAGAGCTGTTTGATAAGTTTTCTAAAGAGGCCGGTAAAGAGCAGTTTTTAATTCCGTACTTTATTTCGGCGCATCCTGGTACTACCGATGAAGACATGGTCAATTTGGCATTATGGTTGAAAGGCCAGAAGTTTAAATTGGATCAAGTACAAAATTTTTATCCATCGCCGATGGCCAATGCGACCACGATTTATCATACCGAACTTAACTCACTGAAAAACATTAAACATGACAGTGAACAAGTGACAGTGCCGAAAAAAGGCCGCCAGCGTAAATTGCATAAATTTTTGTTACGTTACCACGACCCTGTCGGCTGGCCGATGATCCGTGAAGCGTTAGTGGCTATGGGTAAAGAGTCGTTAATTGGTAATGGTCCAAATCATTTGGTACCACCAGAAACGCGTAACGAGCAAACTAAAGTGAAGTGGGGCCAAAAGCCGTCGCTTAAAGCAAAAGAACAAGGCGGCCAAAAGGCGATGACCCGTTTTTCTGCCGATCAGTTTGAAGACCGTAAAGGTAACACTAAAGCGGATAAAGGCAGTGCTAAGCCAGTAGGGCAGAAACCAAAGTCTCCAGCTAAGGCTTCGGGTCAAGCGGCAAATGGGCAAGCACCCAAAAGCCAGGGCGCTAAGCGTCCAGCTAAAGCGACCACTTGGGCGACTAAGTCTAAATACGCTAAGTAAGCTAACACGTTAACTTATTGTCATAAAACCCGCATTAACATTTGCGGGTTTTGTTTTTCTAGCAGCAATAGATTCAATAACAAGGTAATGTGGGCTAATACTGTCGCTAATACTGTAGCGAATAGTGATAAGTGTTTTACACTATGACTCTTTATCGATTTAATCGTTTTAAAATCTAATTATTTGATAAACAAGGAATGATCATTATGCCAACGTTAATTAGGCTGAGCGGATACCTTAGTGGGGTATTACTGTGTGGTAGCACTATGTTGGTTAATCCTGCTTATGCCGCAAACTCGGTACAGCAACAGCAATTTTTTGAAGCGATTAGCGCTCTTTGTGGTAAATCTTTTGCCGGTAAGATCACTGCTGGTGGCAGTGAAGGAGATGGCTTTAGTGGCAAACCATTAGTTATGCATGTAAGAGAATGCACCGATCATCAGCTGCGTATTCCATTTCATGTTGGCGATGATCACTCTCGCACTTGGGTGATAACTCAAACCGATACCGGATTGCGCTTAAAGCATGATCATCGCCATAAAGATGGCAGCGATGACAAAGTGACTATGTATGGTGGAGAGACCCGTGATACTGGCACAGCCAACTTGCAAACGTTTCCAGTAGACGATGAATCTATTGCCAACTTTAAGCAACATGGCTTAACGAAATCGGTCACTAACGAGTGGCAAATGATGATTGAAGCCAATACTTTTACTTATCGGTTAACCAGGGAAAATCGCGACTTTAAAGTTGAGTTTGATTTATCTCAACCAGTTGCATTACCGCCAGCCCCTTGGGGATATAAATAGGTTTTTGATCGGGCACTAATTAAAGTTAAAAATATGTCTTCGACTAAGTGATAAATTTAACAGGTAACACCTTGAAGGTAGAGGTTTTCAATACCGATGTGTATAAAGGTTTTACTGGTTTTTATTCAGAAGCTCTTGAAGAAGGAAGTTCACTTGTTTATTACCCAAACACCTAACAAACTGCTCATGTTCGCAGCAAAAAACGCAGCGGGATTGTTACTCGCTGGTTTCGCCAACAACACTCGCAACCGCTCCTTAGCAAGGCGTTATGTGTAAATTATATGAATTCATTCTTTATCCGTCCGGGTTATAAATCAGATCATGATTTAATCGAGTTTAGCGGTGATCATAGATCTGATGATTTTCCTGATGTCTTTTACATATTGAAAAATGCTCTCAAGCCTTCAATAATTATAATGGAAGACTATGTAACTGATGATTATGTTTGGGTATTCGAATTTGAGAGCGGGATATTTGAATTAAATGATGATTGGGGTGGTTTGTTTATTATCCCTAAAACCAATCATAAAAAAGTAATCAACCAGATTTCAAAAACACTAGTTTCTTCAGGCTCTTTTAAGGATATTCAAGTTGATACAAGCAAATACACATAACAAGTTTAGGCATGCTCACCTTTAGCAACCGTCACTTTTTATGCAAAAGGCCGCACAAAATCCACCAGTTACCTACGGCCCATACTAACGGTGTTAACAACTCTCGTAATCATACATTTTCCTAATGGCAGTAGATTAAAACTCTAAAACATTTCTGTCCAGAAATGAGCCTCGACGAGTAAATCATTTATGCCCCTTTGCTTCTTGGGATAAATTGACCACTCATTTCAACAAAACATCATTTATATCTCTTTACGTAATGCCAGTAGCCTGTCTACTTGATTAGTTTAATTCAATTTAACAGTATTACTTTTCATAAAGCTTAACGGTGTCTGCCCCGTTTGTTTCTTAAAGAAGGCGATAAACGCACTGTCAGAAGAAAAGCCTAGCCAATGAGAAACATCATTCACTTGCATTTCTCTAGACAGTAACTCAATCGCCTTAAGTAAGCGCCATTGATGCCTCCAATCTTGGTATGACATACCGGTTTCTGCTTTAAATAGCCGAGTAACGGTTTTGGTGCTTGCACCAACGGAATCGGCAACCGAAGTAAGGTCTGGCACTAAAAAAGATTCTTGCATCAGTTGCTCACGAAATGTTTTAAACCGACGATTTGATGGCAAAGGTAGTTGGAAAGAGTGGCGTTTAGCGTAATGCCGTTCACTTAAGGTGAGCGGCATTTTTTCTTTTTGCTACAGGA
>NZ_JBGOOV010000035.1:0-47329 GCF_041439795.1 Shewanella sp. 5S214 | reverse complement strand
TCAAAGCAATAAAGGTATTGATTGGGCTACGGAACAAGCACCTGCACATAGGAAACTACACAGGTACAACTATGAAACATGGGTAGGTAGAAACTTAGGGTTACCATCAATGGCTAATGAGCAAAGGTTTATCAGTATATTAAGAATGTATGAAACTTCATTCAAACACAGGAACGTTACCGAGCATGATTTTTGAAGATAAAGATGAACTTTGGAAAGGAAAAGGCGGCTCTCGCAGCCTCTTTAGCTTGTTCATCGACACTCTCATTCAATTCGGCATAGCTTGAGAAACCAAAGCCTTTTGCTGCTTCCTCTGCGGCATTATGAGCTTTTTCAATTGAATTATGTTTCATATATTTAAACCTTATAACCGTATACAGCCCATAATTGCGGGTCTATTTTCAAAGGTTGAACAGTGGCATTAGCAACATCGACAAACGCCCCATGATGCGAAATTTTGGCATAGCGAATTAATTGCCAAATCAATTGTGTCGCTTGTGCTGAAACCGCCCGATTGGAGCCAAAATCTTGTTTGGTTAAGGCTGCTTCGGTACTGCATGAGGGAATATCCTCACTGGCATCATCGATTTGCTTGAGCAATTCTGAATACAAGTCATAGACATTCGGTAATCGTATCCCCGTACTCGATATGTTTCTGTATGCGTGACCTAAGATTATTTGGCCGTCACTTTTCCCATTGCCTACATCAAGCCACAATAAGTCGCTTGCATGTTGAGTGTTGTTAAACACCTCGCCTAATTTAATTCTGAACTCCGCTTTATCGACTGCTGTGATAATCAAATCATAGCCATTGAACGTCATTTTATCGTGGTCGCAGTATTCGTTCATAGCTTTCCAATGCGTCCCACCAAAGTTATTAAATCTATTCACTAACACCTCTGCTTTGAAAGAATTAACATCTCCTGAGTAGAACGCCTGACGGCCTACGTTAAAAATTGAGACGGTATCTCCGTCAACCAGTGTGAGGTTGATATACACAGATTGGTCTGAAATTTGTCTAAGAAGTGAATCCATTTGGAATAGTTCAGTGGCTATCTGACTACCGCTTCCACCTGCCCCAATCAGTAAAATATTAATGGGTTTATTGATTAGTTTTTGAGGTATAAAAAAGTCCATAAAGGTTGCCTTGTGAGTTAAGTTAAAATTAGATTAACTCACGTTAGACAACCCGCAACTGCTATATTAAATAATACAATTAGAGATATTAAGCCCTGAATAATCGAGATTTAATCAACTATTTTTCTGTAACAGTTAGTCTTAATATAGGCCAATTTAACTTTGATTTTTCCCAATATTCTTTACTTTTTTTTATATCTTTTAAAGTGAATGTCAGCCAATACCCTAGCCTCTCATGGATTCGAGGTACATAATGTCCTGCCTCAATAATAGTAATTCTTTTTGTGGTATTAGTGACTGTATTTGCCCAAGAGACATAATTTTCTAGTTTTGTCCTAAATTTTACAATTGTTAATAATGGGGATGTGAGTTTTATTACGCTTAATCTTGGGTTGGTTAACGAATGACTCAGTAATCTTTTGAATGAGCGGTATGCAGGATAAATATTTTTTTTATTTCCCGAAAAATGCATTTCTATTTCTCCTGTCTCTTGTTCGTATTTAAATGACAGCTTAGAACCCGAATCAAATTGAGTTAATGACCAACCTGTTTTATACGCAAAGCAGCTGTAGATAATATTACCAATGTAAGGAATACTCAAAAGACTACATTCTATAGGAAAATCAGCATAGCGGGCGGTTATGTGACCCCATTGAGCAATGATAATGGCGTTCCAAACAACAAATAATGACAACACCCATACGAGGTAAAATACCTTATCTTTAGATTGTGGCATGTCTGAACACTGTAAGATGTATGTTTTCGTTATATAAACATTGGATACGAAAAGTATGATAAAAATGGCGATAACATCATTCTTAATAGCGCTATAAATTAAGAGTGCTATAAAGATGATTTTGACAAACAGCATTAATTTATTTTTCATGTAAACATTGTCCTTTGGCGCCCTCTTATGGACGCCACATATATATTGACTTCAGTCCTGGATGGGAACGACGTGCGGCCAAGAGTTTTGAAGATTGGATGCAAACGAATTAGTTGCGTTGCTCATTAATACCAAATTTCTTTAATAGTGGTGAAGCGGGAAATTGAGCGCAATGAGGTCGTAAATCCTCAATATTGAGTGTTTTGTTAAAACGCGCAATTTTCCAATGTAGGTATGGCAAGTTATGAGCATTATAGGCTTGGCTTCGACCACCAAGCCATTGATAGAGTTGTTCAAGATTATTAAACGTTGCTGAACTTGAAAAACCTAAATCGGGGTGTAACGTGACGCCTTTACATTCATTGCGTAACCGCCGCGGTATCGAGCTAATGAGTTGTCTAAGTGGAGTATTAGGTGTCGATTTCAATTGAGGCACGATAACGATTTGCCAATTAGCAAAGGCTTGTGGGTTTCGCGTTAGGTGATCAACAAGTTTACTCATGCTTTGACCTTTTTCATGCAAGTTTTTAATTGATTTAGCCAACAGAGCGTATGTGTGTGCGAGGGGGGGTCTTGTCCATTCCACGATAGACATATTAGCGTAAACAGGGTGGACTCTTTCTTTACGTGCTAATAATGCTAAGTGGAAAAGCGCTTCTATGAGTTGGTAATTCAAAGACTCATTAGTCCATTGATCTGCAACTTGTCGGTATGCATTGGCTAATTGTAAATACCGAAAGGCCAGATTTGCGACACTAAACTCGGAAATGTGTTCACCAATATCAAGTATATCTTTTTCAATGTTGTCCATAGCCTTAATCATCCTAAAACATCGTTTAATTTAATGCCTACTGGCATGAGTTCAGAAGTCATAATTCGTTTCCCGCTTTTTTCTTTTATTTTATAAAATGCTTCAATATCTACGGGCTTTCTAGTTAACGCATTATGGTTCGGGTGAGTAAATCGAGAATTAAAAAACTCTTTCTCAACCAACTCAATGGTGTCCTGATTAATGGTTTTTGGAAGCGTCATATTGCCAAGGCAAAGCTTTCCGTTTGAATAAAGGTTCATCAATGGGGCGTGGTATAACTTTGTTTTGCGATTGGGACGCTTGTTTGCTGCTAAAGCAAATACGCTCAGTTCAGTCGTTAAATGGCCGTTGGATACACGAAAAATATATAACAGTGGTGGCAGCGTGACTTTCACTTGTCCTTTTGAAAGGTATAAAACACGGCTTTGTCTTGGAGTATGCCACACGAGCATTTTGGCGCTTCTGATAATAATGTGTTCATCGGTAAATGAATTAAACCAATCAGATTGTCCTTTTTCACTTCGGTTTTGAATATCATTGAATGTTTCCGTTACATCATCTATTGAGATAATTTCACCAACGCCTAATCTATCGTTGTTAATGGTATGTCGAGTGATGCACGATAAAGAGCCTGAATGATTTGAGTGAACGACAAGGGCGAGTTTACTATCAATGATTTTTTCATCTGCCACAGTCGATTGAATAAATGCCTCAGTTATCTGTTTGGCTGATCCGATTTCGATTTGCATTGGTTTAATATCCCTGTGATGTACTTTGATACCGTTACAATAAGTCAGTTCACTAATCGCGCAACTCGATAACCGCTAATAGCAAACTTATCATGCAGGTAGAAATTGAGAAATTTTCAAAAAAATCCAATACATTGTCATCACTCAATCTGAGATTTAATGATGCAAATTCATTACCGTTATAAAATCTTTCTGACGCATCTTGAATACAACTTTCTTCTGCTGGTTGGCAAAATGAATAAATTAATTGCTCTGACACATCAACGTCTGATCCAACATCAAAGGGGAATGCGCGAGAGTTTATATTTTTCTCAAAATAGTCGAACAGTGCTTGAACTGGTAATAGCAGTGGGTGAACAGTTGCTAATGTTGCTAATGATTTTTGAACGTCAGCGGTAGGGGTTTTACTTATTTCCGTTATGCTATCTTCTAACTGAGACATACACCAATAGTCGTAAGCACATTCAACCCCATAATCCTCGATAGTTGAAATCATTTCGTCATTCATGTTTAAGTCAATATAAAGTTGTTCCAACTCATATTCACCTTGCTTCTGAGTAATGTATTCCCCAATCAACTCTATATCATTTTCACAGAATAATTCTTCGGTCAGCCAATTGTTGTATCCACTATTTATATCAATAGTGCTGCACTCAAATTGATGCGCCATAACGGTTTGAATCAATTTATAGAACGTATTTTGCAATCGATTATCAAATGCAAACTTGTTCATATTAAATTCGGTGAGATAGGCTTCTGAGAACGTGATCCGAGAGGCAAAAATATTATTGCCATCATCACCAAAGCCAGCATCTTCCTTGGGCAATGACATTGAGAAAGTCATCATTTGTTCTCTATTATTAAGTATGCTGTCATAGTTCGCTAGGAGGGTGCTTTGCGTTTCAGGATCATGTTTAAGAGAGTCTGCTATTAACGCCCTAATAGTGGATTTGTGGGCATCCATCATCGTTGAAACTGTTGTTGTAAACGGTATCCAAAATTGCTCGGCCACTAATTTTGAAACTAAACTGATTTGTAATAACATATCAGGTTCGCTAATAGCCTCAATCACCTGCTCTTGTTTCATCCAGCCACATTTAACCGCATACGCTAACATAGGAGATAACTGACTCACGTTATCGTCAAACAGCTTATAACGAGAGGTAAGGGCGCTTAAATTTGAACCCTCAAGCTTAGGCACATAAGCATTGTTCATGCGGGTATACCAAAGGTTCGATAAACGAGGTGGGTTGATACTCATGGCGATTAATCTCTTGCTACGTGATGACATGACATTAACGCACTCGGCAAAACGCGCCACTCAAAAAAAACGCCCTTATATTTGTATATAGAGGGCGTGTATATTTCGTTTAACCTGATTATCCAATCGGAGGCATATCCTTGGACTGAACATGCTGAGGTGATGTATTAATATTGGAAAGACGGTTAATCAAAATCAGTGAGTATTCATCGGGAGCCGCTTTATAAGCCACTTCCCAACTAGTTAACTGTTTCAGTAAATCGTTCATTGTTACCCCTTAGTTTTGACAGGAATTAATGGGAAATCGTAAACAATTTCGGTTGCTGACTCGTTTAATACGCCATCTTCGATATAAAGTCGGGTATGGCGCAACATGGGGAACTGTTGTGTCAAAATACGTTGAACTTCATCAATGTCGGCTTGTGGGGCTGGATCGTTAATAATTGCAGCACCAATTTTAAATTTTCTAGTTATCGTGTTCATGTTTAACATTGTCATACCCCTTAAAGTGAATCTTCATCATCTAATTCATCAATTAAATCTGCTGCGTCACTTTCAGTCATGTTTGCATCATCAGTTGGTGTGGGTTGTGCTGCAACATTAGAAGTTGAGTGGGTGACGTTTTCAGACAATGAAAACAATTCGTTGGTCAGCATGATTTCAATGTCAGAAAGACTCCCTGTTAACACGATAGGGGTTCGCAATAAGTCGGCTAACTCACCTTTGGCATTCGCGTCAACTTGTGTGGTTAATACCACTCTTACCTTATTAGCGGCTAAAAATTGAATTGATAAGTTGATGCGTTCTGCACCACCGATAGTATTGAGTTGATTAAGTTGAGTTAACATTTAAGCCTCGATAATTTAATTGGTTTTGATAACGATATTGTGCGACAAGTTGGCAAACGGGCAACTGACTACCCGCTTGCCTGTGACGTTATTTAATAAGAGCCAGATATTCATCAGGTGCGAAGTGAGTCCAATCGAATGGAGTCGCTAAGATAGTGTCAATAAACTTGCCTTTACCGCTGTTAGCGGCTTTGGCAAAGCTACCCGCCTTTTTGTTCTCCATTGCTTGATCAAAACCAGCTTTGATACATAACGCTGATAATGAGCCAATGGTGTACTCCGATAAAATGGCCTTGGTTGGAGTCCATTTTTCAATGGCAACCGATCGGGCATTTTCTACAAATCCGATATTGGAAATCATAATGTCGGTCATGCTGACAGTTTGGTCACATTGTTTAGTGGCAAGGTGTTGAGTGACGTTAAGTATTTCAGTTTTTAAATCGTCAAGACTCACACGTAAAGCGGCTTGTATGGTGGCTTCAAAATGAGTCGGTACACCAAGCGTTTCATTTAGCGCCTTATAGCTAGTGCATAGACGTTTTAGGGCGGCATAACTCATGGCTAATTGAAAATGCTCTTGTGGCATTAATAATGATGCGGAGGTTTCTCGCATAATCGCTTTGTTAGTATCAATAACTTTCTTAGGCACAATGCAACTTACAGGCTTATCGGTTTTGGCTGCTGGTTTTGTCGTATCCTTAACTCCGTCCGAGTTAGCATTATCAACATCAATTGGGGTAGCTAATTCAATGGCTGCTTCCTCAACGTCCACAGAGTCAGTCGATAGGGCGTTAACACATTTGTTAAAGCAAATAGCGTCTACACATTGGTTAGGATAAGTTGAGCCTAGAGCGCGGCCTAGTCGGTCATCAATCAATACAACTCGTTTTTGACAAGCAAGGCAACCTGTTGAGAATTGTTCTTCACCAACGGTAACTGCATCGACTGTATTGCGGTCAGAATCCGCGATCTGTTGGACTAACAGGACAGTTCCGTATTGGTCAGCTAATTCAGCTTTTCTTGACTCAAGCCATTCGCCCGTTTTTTCTTTAAAGCAATTAAGGTTTGAACAAGCTGCTTTTTGTTCCTCTATTCCGAACAAGCCTGATTGTGCTGCGCTGTTATGAAGGCAGGTATTACAATTAGTCGTATCAAATTTCGCAAGGCTTAAATATTGTTGTCCTTTCGCTGCACGTTCACGTAAATAAGATACAGTCCATTTTTCAGCAATAATTTTCTTTAACGTGCCTTGTTGGAGTTTGGTTGAAAAAGGCGCGAGTAATAAAGCGTGACCAACAGTGATTGAACCGTCTATAACGCAACCTAATACTTCATCACAACATTTTAGAATTTCAATTCGTTCATTAACTTTTTTAATCGTCCATGCAAGTCGGTCAGCAATGGCTTGACGATCACCATTGTAGAACGCACTTAGTTGTTGAACGGCTTTGCATTCATCAATGAGAGATAGATCTTCTCTATTCAGATTTTCTTCCATTTGATGCTCTAAAGCCTCAGCATCAGAGAGTGGCTTAATCAAAACAGGAATATCATTTAATCCCAATTCTCGGGAGATAGTAAGTCGGCCATAACCAGCAACAACTTCAAAACGATCAGCGGCGGGGCGAACCAAGATAGGCTGAATAACACCACGCAAGCGAATACTCTGTTTTAACTCCGAATATTTTGCCTCGTTGCGTGATCGTCTTGTATTACCAAAGGGGAGGGCATCAATCATATTGACAGGTAACGTAGTGTTGTGGGTTGATAAATGTTGATTCTGTTCCATGTTAATCACCTTGATAATAGTGGTTAGTTCGTTTTGATAGAATGACTTTCTCATAGGTTTTAAAAGGCGCAACCGCTCAATACTGGTGGATTCATTACACCAATATTGAGTGGTTTAACTGAGCGGGGCTGGTTTCAAGTGGAGGTAATAAGTTCAGAAATATTGAGAGTTACAGATAAACGCTCAACAACCGCTTGATATAAAGAATATGAAATATCTTTATAATTTCTGAACAAGACCCATTGGGCGTTTCTATCGGGAACTGCAACGGTTTTCGCGCAAGCAGGCACTATTACTTTGCATAAACTTCGTGATGAAGGTTATGGATTATTGGCCAAATTATCCATTCATATTAGCAATCAAAAATTCCAACTTACGTTAAGCACGTTTTTTATTGTTTATATTTTGAAATAAATTCGTTTTAGGTCAAATACAATGTAATAAATCTCATGTATATCTTTATTTCTTGATGTTTTTCATGAAATGAGGGTGTTTACTTTTGATCCATACAATAATTTTGCTTTTCACGAAAAAGTATCAATGGCACTCTCAATGTCGATAAATGCTATGAAAATTGACACTAGATAGTCATAATTCATAAGTTATGTCTCATTAAGTTAAAATAGTTGACCAAAAACCGTCTAAATCCAAAAATCAATAATCATAAAATATTTGTCTTATTCTTCAGGAATAATTTCAACAATAATGTTTATTAACATTGGTTTATGTGTTTTTTGTGGTTGTCCAAAATCTTGTTCAATATTAATAGAAAACAGGCGTTAAGCATTGTTTTTAGGATAAATGCAAAAAACATTGCTGGTAGCTTCGATATTTGTTGATTGTTTTGTTTTGTTGTTTTAACCTTGCATCATTAAAATATGCTTTAAACTGATTACGGTGGGGATTTATGGATATTTCTAATTTCGTACAAACAGGTGCTTACGCAAGAGAGGCACTACAACGCCTTTCTGATAATGAGGCTAAGCATAAAAAAGAGTTTGGTTATGACGAATTTCATGTCCGTTTTAACAAATCAGCTATTACCCGCCTGTCTGGATTATCTAGAGCCATCGTTGATAAAGCGATGTTTGAAATGGAAGCAGAAGGTTACGTCTTTAGTAAAAAATTAACGGGAACAGTAGAAAGTTATGATCTCACTATTGAGCAGGTAATTGATATATATGCTCACAGAGGCGAACCAAAGTTAAGAGATATTCAAAACGAAGCTGTTGTTCTGTTTCCCGCGAACCTTAAAGGTGGTGTCTCAAAATCACTCATAGCAAGCACAGTCGCACAATCATTACGCACTCATCCCCAACTACTTAAATATGATCAGCGTATTCTGGTTATTGACCTTGACCCGCAAGCATCATCAACAATGATGTTAAATCATCAGTATTCTATTGGCGATGTTGAGTACACAAGTGCTCAAGCTATGCTGCAAAATCTGACTCGTGAAGAGCTATTAAGTGATTTTGTTGTAGAGTCAAAGGTAAAAAATGTTTTCGTTATGCCATCGTCAATAGCAGATGGTTTTATTTCGTCGAACTGGGAAGCATTATGCGCAGAATATCTTCCGGGCCAAAACGTTAACATGGTGCTAAAAGAGAATGTGATAGATAAGTTAAAAGGTGATTTTGATTGGATAATTACTGACACAGGTCCGCATCTTGATGCATTTTTGAAAAACGCTATTGTTGCAGCAGATGTCTTGGCCACTCCTTTACCACCATCACAAGTCGATTTACATTCGACCTTGCAATACATAGGTCGTTTGCCATCCATTATGGAATCGTTAATAAAAAGTGGCGTAACTAAATTACCTGAACACCATTTTTCTTTTATGACTAAGTTTAGTAAAAGTGTTCAAGATAAAGATGCATTGGCGATTGCTAAAGCTGTATTTAGAGAGCAAATGTTAGATTGTAATGTACCAAATTTAATAGCTTATCAGCGTTGCGGCGAGACATTCGATACCGTTATATCTGTAAATCCGAAGGAATATGCCGGAGATTCAAAATCTTTAAAAACAGCGAAAGATGCAATTGATGATTTCGCTTTATCAGTATTCCAGCATGTCCAATTATATTTGAGAGCGAATTAATTATGGAAGTCAAACCCCCCCGAAAAGCTCCGATTGGTAGAAGTATCGGAGAGTTATCACCATTTTCTAGCAATTCACAGCAGGCTGTTTCTTACGAATATACCTTACACAATGGGCGTAAGGTTATGTTTCAGAAAGTCATCGTTCCTGCAGATCAAGTTGAAACGTTAACGTTTGCTCACGACATGAATAAGCGCATTGCAGCTGATTTAACGCGCGCTTCATTGTCGTTGTTAATCAATTCGATTGCGCGTCAACAATACCAGCCTGTTATTGCTCAGAGGATCAAAGGGAAATATGCGGCCTTAGACGGAACTCGTAGACGTCAGGCGGCTATTTTTGCAGGAGTTGGCCTTGAAATTTTATTCTGTGATGAAGAGTTAACGCCGGCAGAGGTCAAAGCGTTATCTAAAGAGCTACAGACAGCTAAAGAGCACTCAATTAGAGACAATGGTAGAGTTTTTGCTACTTTGCTCAGTGATGATCCAATGAAAACTCAAGCAGAGATTGCGGAACTAGAGGGCTTCACGCAAGGCTATGTATCAAAAGCATTGCAGGCGTGGGAAATTCCCCAAGAAATCATTAATCTATTTGAATTCCCAAGTGATCTGACGTTCAGTCAATTTGCGGAAATTTCAAAAATTATAAAAGTCATCATTGGTAAAAAAATTCCCTTGGAAGAAATCATTCTATTAACAGAAGTGAAGCCTGGAACATCAAATGATGAGGTTATTGATTTTATTCGGGAAGCAGCGGAAATAAACAAGGTTGTGAAAGTTACTGCTAAACCTAAAAAGTTTCTTGAGTTAAATGCTAAGAAATGGGCAAACAGTAAGCGGGTAAAAGATAAAACGACGATAACGCTAAACCGAGCTACCTCGGAAGAGTATGCATTGATTGAAGCGTACATAGTGAAAGTAATGAAAGGTACAAAAGAGTCATAATAAAATAGAACGACGAACATGCTCAACCGCCAAGTAGCTCATGTTCGTCGCCAACTAACAGGATTAATTTACGGAGAAAAATCATGTCAATTGCGACAATGCTATCAGTTGCTGAATCGATTGCAAAGGGGCAGAAAGTGAAAATGCCGGCTATGCGGTTCTCAGATTGGGCTCTATTTTGTAGATGTTTGCACGAGGCGAAGCTTGCCAATCAGTAGATAACCCAAAAAGCAGTTAAAAGAACTGCTTTTTTATTCATTAAAAATCTATTTAAAAATGCAATTTTGAATACAGGATATCGTTTGATGGTGTAACCATCCCTTATATCGATCATATTTTAAGAGAGTTTTCCTTATTTAACCGCTCATACAATTTGGGTGGTAAATCATTCAGTGATTCATGTGGCCGATCATAATTATATTCTTCAAGCACAGATGCTATTGCTTATGCTGAAAGTGTTGACTATGACAATGAACAAGCGTTATCAGTTTGCTTTGATACCCAACAAGGCAATTACTGGGAAAGCGCACAAGTGACATTCAACGAATTAGAGTGGTTCGTTGACGACTTAGGAATGGGAGGTCAATCAGCTAAAGGAGACCTGTGCGTTTATATTAAAGTTTGATAATTCTTAATAGTGTTTGATCATTTATGCCCCATTGTGCTTTACGCACTATTGTTAACAACATTACAATATCTAATGATAGGCACTGAGTAGTATCTGGTTAGCCGACAAAACACTGGCTAATTCTACTTGAACACTAGGTGATTACACTCTTATAAGAATAAGACGTAAAACTGGTAAACCCCTAAAAAACTAGATACTTCATAGAGTTAACTTTTCTTATTTTTCACAAGTATTTTATATACCTCATCAGCACCATATACGACCAGTGATAGGTAAATGGCTCCAGAGATGTAGTCAACAGTTCCAGAGACTGCAATAATAAAGTTAGCCAAAGAACCTAAGGTAAATAGAACCCACAGTGGCTTTTGTGCTTTTTCTGGCGCTAAAATAGCGACAAGTAAAAATGGAATTCCTGTGAGTAATCCTAGATAGTGCCCTCTGATTATCTCCCTTATACTCATTATTAAAATACCAATAAACCATCCCCATTCTGGTGGTTCCCTAAAGATTTTTGTCATGTAAACCCGCTAATTGTTTCCTGTAATGCCGAGAGGATATATCCAATACCTGAATAAAACGTGTCCAAAACTGCTAATTTGGTATTCGAAAATTTTCAGAGAGATTTTAATTGTGTTGTAAGTACAACTAAATTGAACTTAAAGAAAAATGTAAAAAATACATAATCAAACTGCTACTAGTTCATTAATCCATCAACCTGATGCTGATAATGATGTCTGTAGTTTGAGCCCAAAAGGTATCAGGAGATTCGATAATGTCGATGTATTTAGTGTCAGGGTCTGGGGTGAGATCTTGGTTAAGCAAGTGAATAAATAGCGCATCCCAAGCGGCAAAGTATGCGGTTAGGTTGCTAACTGTAACTTTGCCACACAGATAATTCCCGGCTGGTAAGTTTTGTGTTAATACAGTAGAAGATTCTAAATCGGGTATTAAAGTCGTCTCAGAAGTCATACCTAAACGGGTACTTAGCCCTGCTATATGACTAAAGTAACCCACTTCAAATTCCGTGATGTCGATTTGACTTTCTTGCATGCTCATTTTCATTAGTGTCACCATGCTGCAAGAGTTATCTTTGGGTTTCATTTTCCGCCACACTCTGTCTTGCTCTACCATACTTGTAGTCGCTAGCGCCCGAGTTATTAAGGGGCGGCTCGGAAAATACAGCACTTTAAATTCAATCTTGGCAGCCAATAATTCTTCAAGACATTGATTTTCTTGTATTGGCTGGCCTAGCTTTCGCATTAATGCTTCAAATAACGTGAGATCGTTTTGCTTATGCCTAATCGCTTTAGCGCCTAACCCTAAAGTGCGCTTCAGTGCTTTAGCAAGGGCCTGAGATGATGAAAACCCCGCTTCTTGGGCTATGTCTGTGATGGTAAATTCTGGCTCGCTCACCAGTAAGGTCACCGCCCACTGCAACCTTTGGCGGTTAATGTATTGCCCTGGTGTTTCATTAAATACTAGCTTAAACATGCGGTGAAAATGGTGGGCCGAGATAACACTGTCTTGTGCTATCTGCTCCCAGGTCATGTTATTTCCGTCATAAACTAAGCTGTCCATCGCTTTTAGCGCCAACATAAATCTCTGCTGCCACTTTTTAGGCAATGCCGAAACCAGCTGCTGCTCAGGCTGCAAATTGTGCAGTGTCAGTGGTGTATCTGCTGTCATAAAATGCTCATTATGTTGATGCTTATCGCTAATCATTGCGACGGTAACCTTAGGTTAAATTCGCATCTGCAGTACTCTCTAGTGGCAGTTTTCCTTGCCTATCCTGTGCTTGGTCAACCTGACTTGATTGAACTTTTTTATGCCGCCCTATTAAGAGTAATACAGGCACCAATATTAAGGTAATTGGCGTTGCTAATAATTCACCAAAGACTAACGACACGGCTGCAGGTTTTAAATACTGTGCTTGTTCTGATGTTTCCAGCATTAAGGGCAATAGACCGCACACTGTAGTCACTGTGGTTAAAAATATCGCCCTTAAGCGGCTTCGCCCCGCTTCCAGCACCGCCGCTTTAGCTGCCATGCCCGCCTCTAGGTTTTGGTTAAAGCGCGTCATTAGCACCAAGGAGTCATTAATGACTATGCCAGTCATCGCCATCATGCCAAATAATGACAAGATGCTCACAGGTAAATCCATTAATCCATGACCTAAAATAGCACCAGCAAAGCCAAAGGGGATCACCGCCATGATCACTAAGGGCTGCCAATAAGACTGCAGCGGAATAGCAAGTAGAGCGAAAATCATCAGTAATGTCAGTAACATGGCCTTTTTAAAGCCACTTTGCACTTCTGCCAATTCTTGAAACTCGCCAGCGGCGCGAATTTTCACCTGAGGATACGCTTGGCTTAGTGCTGCAATGCCTGGCTCCATCGTACTAAGCACGGCTTCCGGGGAGCTTACACTGCGGTCCTGCCGCCAATACAGGCTCACCACTTGATCGCGATTTAAGCGGTAAAGCACTTGGCTTTCTTGGCTTGTGGTTTGCTTGACCACATCACCAAGGGGCACATACTGACCATTAGCCACCTGAATAGGCGTATCAAGCAATTGAGCCATACTGCTGCGCAAGTTTTTTGGGTAGCGAATAAGCAGACGCACCTCTTCCCCTTGCTGCATTAAGCGCTGTAACTCTAATTCACCAAAGGCGCCGCCAATAAGCTCTGCTAATTGCGCTTGGGTGATCCCCAGCTGCTTGCCGTACTCATTAAGCACAAATTGCACTTGCCTGCGTCCGCCTTGATTAGTGTCATAAATGTCATTGACCCCAGCCTGACTGGCAAGTAATTGCTTAAGTTTAGTGGTGACTTCTTTGGCTAATTCACTGGTGGGCGCGCTAATCGTTAGCGCAGTGCCGCCGGCCATTTCTTCGCTGGCAGTAAAACGCTGAGCGTAACTTCCCTCAAGCTTACCTACCTCTTGCTGCCAAGCGTTAAGCATTTCATTGCTCGGTAAGCGGCTTAAGGCCTGATAGGATAACTCGGCCACCACCTCAATTGAGTGGCTTTCGTCATTAGAAATCAAGCGTCTCACAATTGGGGCTTCTTCAAGCTGATAGCGTTCCATTATTGTTTTCTGGGCTTTTTCTAACCCTAGCTCAAGCTTAGTGGCATTGCTTAAGGTCAGTGCCAGCGGCGCATCGTGTTTCATGATGACTTTACTGCTTAAAAATCGGCTCGGCACCTCAGGGAAAAACGCGCTTTTTATCGCCCCTGCGGTTAACAAACCATAGGCAAGCAAGGCAATGCTTGCGAACACTATAACGCTAAGGCGTTTGTGATCTAACGCCTTAGCCAATAACGGCTGATAAACGCTTTGGTTGATCTTATCAAGGCCACCAAGGCAAAACAGCCTTAGGCGAGTCAGGGGTTTAAAGCCTGCTTGGTTTTGTTTCATGTTGGTCAAATGATTTGGCAAAATAAACTTACTCTCAATTAGCGAGAAAATCAGCGCTAAAATCACCACAGCAGAAAACCCTGCAAGGGTGCGAGCCAGCTCGTTTTCAATCCACATCATAGGGCTAAATGCCGCAATCGTGGTTAGCCCCCCAAAGGTGGTGGCGGTAGCGACTCTATTAACGCCAATTTCTGCCGCCAATTTAGGGCACGCTATCTCTTGCTGGGCTTCATGTATGCTCTCGCCCACAACAACCGCATCATCCACCAACACCCCTAGCACTAAGATAAGCCCGAACAAGGTAATGTCATTGATTGTGTAACCTAAAGGCCCCATAAGCCAAATCGTGCCCGCAAGGGAGATAGGTATGCCTAAAGCAACCCAAAAGGCCAAGCGCACATTCAAAAATAGCCCTAATAACACCACTACTATTAATAGACCTTGCCATGCATTGGTGCCAAGCAATGACAGCTGATCTTTAATGTAAGGCGCCATATCGGCCATGATATCTAGCTCGATATTATCGGGCAGGGTTTGGTTCAGCTCGCTAATAACCTCTGCCGCCGCTTGGCTGACATCCAAGAGGTTATCTTTCTTACTGGTTGATATTAATAGTGCAATTGCCGGCTTTCCTTGGTATCTCACTAGGCTGTCATTTTCTTCATATGCCCGCTTGATGCGCGCAATATCCCCCAAGAGCACCTGAGTATTGGCCGTGACCACTATAGGCATGGCTGCAAGCTTGGGTAAGGTGTCTGAGTTGTTGTCACCCTTTAGCAAAATATTGCCTTGCGCGGTTTTAAGCATTCCACTGCGATATTCAAGTGAACGCGCCTGAATTTGCTCGGCTAATTGCCCTATTGTGAGTTTGTGCTTTTGCAGTGCTTGGGGGTCTGGCTCGATAACCAGCTCAGCGCCCAATTTTCCAAGCTCTGATACCTGTGAAATCAGCGGATGGCGCTTTAATGCCAAACTTGTCATCGCCGCAGCTTGCTGCATAACGGTTTCGGTTACGTCACCATAAAGCATCACGTAGGCCGCTAAGTTAGTGTATTCATCTAAGGTTATTTGCGGTCTTTGGGCTTTTATGGGAAAACCGACAATGGCATCCACTTGGTTGCGAATGTTTTCCATCAGGCGATTAAGATCTATGCCTGTGGTTTTTTTAACGGTTATTTGCGCCATGCCTTGGGACGACTGGCTGGATATTTTACCTATACCCGCAATGCCGCTAATCGCAGCTTCAACGCGCTGGGTTACGCCCTCATCTACTTGGGCTGGGCTGGCTCCGGGATAGATAACCGTGATAGTTAATTGACTGCTGGGTATTTGCGGAAAGCTTTCTACCCTTATGGTATCTAAGGATAAAATTCCCGCTGCCATCAGCAAAAACATCAGTAAATTAGCCGCGATTTTATGGTGAATGAACCAGCTCGTTAACCAACTCATTATTTAGCCTCACTGTGAGTGGCAAGTTGAACACTTATAGTCTTACCATCAAGATCGACCAGCTCAGGGCGAATGCTCTGGCCTTGAATAAGGTACGACATAGGGTAGCGCACCAGCGTTAACTCTGATGATGCCTGTTCGGCACTCACGGTTTCGCGGCTCGGCAAGCTAAACCACACATGAGTGTCATCTTGCGCCAGCACTTTCACTTGATTTAGATGCAGTTTTTCGCTGTCATCCACCAGCCATATGCCACCATCTTGGGTCAATGCCGACGCTGGCGCTTTAAAACTATGCTCTATCTCGGAGCCTAAAATCGTTAGCGCAACTTGTTGTTCAGGCAAGAGTCCTGAGTCTTTATAGGGTCCATCTAATGTCATCAACAAGGTGTATTGGCGGGTGACCGGATCGCGAATAGGCTCTAAGTATCTCAGCTTTATAGGTAGCTGCTGGCCATTAACTAATGTAATAAAGGCGTTTAAGGGCTTATTTTCTGTGGCGCCAATCAAGACTGTGCTTAAGTACTCCCACGCCGATTGTGACAAAGACACTTGAATGTCTAACACTTCCGCTGCGGCTATGATCAGTAGCGTTTCACCTGCTTGCACTTTTTGCCCCGGCGTCACTAAGCGCTGTAACACTAGTGCATCAAAAGGCGCACGAATATGGGTATCGGCCAATCTTTTTTGTGCATATGCAAGCTGACTTTTCGCCGCATGGACCTCCGCAGTAGCCAAGGCAATTTGCGGCTCGAAGCGGGCAAAAGCAGTATTAAGCTTACCGCCAATTTGCAAGGCGACCTGCTGCTCGTAGCGGGTTTTAACCAGCTCAAGCTCACTACTGGCGACGCGGCTTAAGGCACTATCCACTTCGGCTTGATAAGCCTGTGACGCTAAGCTTATTAACACTTGGCCTTTTCTTAATCTTGTGCCTGGGTCGAGCTCAGCCGCAAGTTCGACTACATTGCCCTCTACCGCGCTTACAAGCTTAGTTTGCCAGCGAGACTGAGTGACGCCCACAAGGTTGATAGGCGCACTAAAAGTTTGGACCTTAGCCTTAACCACAGAGATTAGCGGCGGCGTGAACTTAGCCTGAGTCACAGGTTTATCTTCATCAAAAGACAACACCACTAACAGCAGGGCTAAGCTGAGCCCCCCGATGGCCAACATCACACTTTTTGACTTAACGATATTTTTTATCATGGCGTTACATTCACTACTTTTAATTAAAATGAGTTACGACTCGCTAAACCTAATGAAAGGCTTTCGCCGTCCACATCTTGGTTTAAGCGAGTGGATATTTCACTGAGGCGAGTCCAGCTTTGAAGCCCCATTGGCAAGGCTAATGCCGCCTCGGCGAACTCCCAGGAATAAGTAATAATGGTAAATAGCATACCAGCTGAGATACTTTCCAAGCTGACGCTAATCCAGAGGTTATGGCAAATAAACAGGGTGATAAGCCCAAAGATAGCGCCGTATACCCAAGCTTCCATGTCGGATAGCTTAACTTGCCAATCTTTAAGCCTATGAAGGTGTCGATGAAACGCCCCATGCTGGCGCGCTTGAACGTGTTTATCTGAGCTAAGCAGGGCTACCTGACGCTCCATTTGCGAATTAAGACAACGATTGTAATCGTAGAAATACCTGTGCCCTAAGCTGTATACCAGCATCATGGTGACCACTAAACCCAAAGCCGCCCAGCCTAATAACCAATGAAGACTGGCAAGCACTATGGCAGAGGCCAAAATTTGAATGCTGGCGGAAAATATTTCAGGTAATTGCACTTCAAGAAAAGCGATGAGCTCATTGGCAAGGCCTTGGCGCGTATTACGCACAGACACAGGCAGACCATGCAAGCGCTGCTCGACTTTTTTACCAAGCTCAAGTTTAATCGCCCCGTAGGCGCGGGTGTCATACATGCGCCGCCCCACTGCCAGCACAGTAAGCACCGTCATGGCCCCACCCAGTAAAAACAGCGCCTGAGTCTGTTTATCCAACAAGCCATCGATTGCCAGACCAATTAACAGCGGCATCAAAGCCATTAAGGCATTTTCAAGCAATAGCAGTAACCAAGTGATGCTAACGGGTCCTTTAAAGTCCACAACCAAACGCCATAAGGTCAGTTTTCCTTTAAGTTTCATGATCTATCTCTGCACAATTCAATGACTGGAGGATAAAGAATAAGCAATCTAGAAACGTGTCCCAGATTGCTTTATTGGCGAAAGCTTACAACCTAATGCTGCAAATAAGGCGCAGACATAACAAAGCAACAGGAAAAAGTAGAAATGAGTAACTAGTTAGAAAAATTTAGTGGCTAAGAGAGTCTGGCCACTTGCTTAGAAGTTTTCTGTACGAAATCTTATCTGAAGTAATATGAGCAGAAGTGATTTTCTCGCTTACTGGTGTCCAGGTATGTATTAGAGTGATCGCTCTAAGCCATTTCTGTCCAGAAATGAGCCTAGGCGGGTAAAGTATTTATGCCCCAAAGCCATTTAGCGAATAAACCTATAAACATATCGGTGGATCACTTTTTCCATATATTTTCTCATGTGAAAGGTTGCCATCTCTGTATCAGTGAAACGAAATCTAAATTGTCTTTTTACTGGAAATCCAGATATGCATTTATTCTAATAATTAAATTTTTTTCACCGACTAAACTTAGTAAGGGCAATCTTGTTGTTACTAAGGAGGTGCGTTATGTTGACGCAAACAGGCCACTCAACAGGACAGAAAAAACCATTCAAACTGGAAGATATCTGGAGAATTAGGACAAGATTAGAAATTGAAAAAAATATTAAAGAGCTCGCTTTGTTAAATCTAGCGATAGATTGTAAGTTACGCTCTTGTGATTTACTTAGAATGAAAGTTAGAGATATTAGCAGTGGTGGCGTTATCCATACACGTGTCATTTACAGGCAGAGTAAAACTGACCGCGACGTTCAATTTGAAATCACTTCTCGAACAGCCCAATCTCTGTCTAAATGGATTAATGAAAAGGTACTTACCCCAACAGATTATATATTTCCAAGTCCTAGAAAGAGCGGCTATCCAATGAGTCACAGCTACTACTCTAGTTTATTCATCGATGGGCAAGAGAGTTAGGGTATGACGAATACCGTTATGGCACTCACTCCATGAGAAGAACCAAGGCAACATTAATTTATGTAAAAACTAAAAATATACGAGCAGTACAGTTACTACTTGGCCACGTTAAGTTAGATAATACCATCCGCTATTTGGGTGTAGAGTTAGAAGACGCTTTAAATATTTCAGAGGATACTGATTCATAAAAGTAACTTGTGTAAATTTGTAAAAACAAGTATTTTAATTTCGTAAAAACAAGTTTTTAATGTATCAAATAAAACTATTTATAAGAAGTATTCAGGCATGGCAAAGACTGGTAATGAAAAATTAGTGGATTCACTTAGAGAAGCGGCGACGATAAGAGCTGGAAATATCGTCAATAGTCGGAACCTTAAACCAACGTCGCGAACGCTTTTGGTCAGCGAAGGTTATCTAAAACCAATTATTCGTGGATGGTACCTGTTCGACGCCGACGTCTCAGTGGTGAAAACAGGAGAATCCGCTTTATGGTATCAATCAATTTGGCAGTTTATTGGACAATATTTAAATGAGTCATACGGTGATGACTACTGGCTAAATCCCGAGGCTTCTATAGATATCCACACTGCCAACAATTCTTTGCCAAGACAATTGGTCGTGTTTACTAGTCAAGGAAAGACAAGGAACATTCTTTTACCGAATGATATGAGTTTGATGGTCATTAAAACCTCAGAAAAGCCGACTGAAATTATGGAACTTAATGGCGTGCAGGTTCTAAAGCTAGAGTTTGCACTCGCAGGTCTAGCACCAAGTATATATCGTTCAAACCCGCTGGCCGTACAAATTGCACTCGGTCAATCTGATGTTAATACTGTGGCAAGTAGTTTGCTTATTACTAAAAATGTTCAATCGGCTAACCGCTTGGTTGGAGCCTACCTAGAAATTGGGCGTAAAGCTGATTCTCGAAATCTGACAAGTATGATTGATGCTGTTGGTTTAGGTCCGCTTAAAGGTGTGAATCCATTTGAAATACCAGTGGTTAAGATTGGTAATAAACGTCAAGAATCAGCGGCAGCAGTACGTGTAAAATTACTTTGGCAAAAGCTCCGTGGCGATGTTGAAGCAATATTTAACGACCATGTTGTTTTTGATTTTTTTCAACGATCACTTGATGATTTACTTGATTCTGTGGATAAGGTATACGTTTCTGATGCTTATCACTCTCTATCAATTGAAGGGTATGTTGTTACGGAAGATCTGATTAATCGTGTCGCGAGCGGAAAGTGGGATGTCAATCAAATTGAATCGGACAAACAACAAAAGGACGCACTGGCTGCAAGAGGTTACTATGAAGCGTTTCAAGCGCTACGTGGGTTGATTAAAGAGGCGCATGATGAAGGTGCCACTAATTTGGATCTTGCCTATTTGCTTGATGTCAGCATCACGCAGATATATACATCGTTATTTAAGCCTTGTGTTAGTGCCGGTATCATTAAAGATCAAGATTTAGCTGGCTATCGTAAAGGCCCAATCATGATCAGAACATCAAGGCATATGCCACCACAGAGCGAGCAGCTTATGGACTGCATGGCAGCCTTAAAAGATCTCATTGTGAATGAACCTAATTTTGCAATTAAAGCTGTACTTGGGCATTTCTTTTTGGGTTATATTCATCCCTTCCCGGATGGAAATGGCAGGACGAGTCGATTTTTGATGAATTTTATGTTTCTGCTAGGTGGTTATAATTGGGTAGTAGTACCCGTTACAGAACGCACAACCTACCTTGGTGGATTAGAACAAGCATCGATTGATGGTAACGTTATTCCATTTGCTAAGTTTATACATAAAATCATGCCAGTTTAAGCATATTTAAATTAGAGTCGGTAAAGAATAACAGGCTCGGCGCTGTCCACCGTTAAGTCAGTTGTTCATAATTGACTCAACGTTGCCCCAAAGTTAGCTAGCCTTCAAATGAAAGTGGTTACATTTTATATTCTGGCAGAATGGGTATTGGGGGATGTGTTTGAAGGTCTCATCTTCATTGCTACATACCGCCCAAATTCTATGAGCGGTTAAATCAGGAAAAATCTCTTAAAATATGATCGATATAAGGGATGGTTACACTTGCAGCTGCATCTACACTAGATGATTTACGAGAAGGTTATCTCTTCGATTTAACCATTAGCGAATTCGTTACGACCCCTTTGTTAACGATTGAATCATTAGACTAATACATTCTAGTCCCTGCTTCTATCTCTTCACTCTCCAGTGTGCTCTTTCTTTAAGAGAGCTGTGCCACAAATGAACCAGTTAATTGTGTGCAAGCCATAGGCTTCCTCACAAATTAGTTTTCAACTCTCACTAGATATCAGAATATACTCGAGCATGTTCCTGCAAGGTCGATAGCCAAGTAGATAGTGAGTTTGAACGCCTAGGAATAGTGTCACGATTAAGCCCGTTAACGCACTCTCTAATGAATGCTTCGGCAGAAGAAGGGTCTAATTCAGCAAGACTATCAACTTTAGCCCATTTCATCCATGCCCAACCAAAATCACTAGATTCCATTCGCTCAGCCAGATATTGGTATTTAGCTACCATGGAGGCTTTTTTACATAGTACACGACCTGGTGATGAAACTGTTTTATTCTTATTTAAAAGCCCTAAACACCAAGCTGCATTCACATAGTAACTAACCTGACGTTCAGAATTAATTCCTTCAATGTCCTCATGCTTAAGCTTCTTACCGTCTAATCTTAGCTGCACGACCTCAATAACTCGATCTGTTGTGGCATAGTGAATTTGGCCGTTGATTTGCAGTTGAACGAACTAATTTTTCTTTTTAACAAGGAGTTCATGTTGCAAGAGTTGGTCGAGCGGTTTTGCGTTGCTTTAATCGATGAGTTGAATGAAGCTGAATACTTAAATCCTGAGCTAAGTTCTTTTCCTCATGGCTCTTGCGAAGCTATTAGCCAGATGGTTGCGCTATATTTGGACTCTAAAGGAGTTGAAGAAGTCGTATTTACTCGAAATCGAGCAATTATATCGGGTAGAAATAGTGTTCACTATTGGGTGCTCGTCGGTTCTGAGGTAATCATTGACCTAACCGCGGAGCAATTTGATGAATTTAAGGGTAGCTGCATACGACTAGTCACTGACTCTCCATTTCATAGTCAATTTGAGCAGCTTAGTTTTAGTCGACCAAATTTGGGTAGTTTGGTACGCCCAGGAATTGGTGCCAACAATATTATTTTCTATAAAAGGTTGTTATCTCGGCTCGGGAGCGTATAAGGCTTTGAAAAAGGGAGCAATTATAACGGCGTTATGGTACATAGGGAAATTATGAGTCAATTTGATATTCTTGAAGCGTTTAAAAAAGAATTATGGGATCTAGAGAATCATTGGTATTTGTTTTTAGATCTATATGGACATAAACATAAAGAGCGTCGACGTGAAGTTCTTTTTCCGTCACATCCTTTGTTATTTGATATCGTTAAGTTGAGATTGCATGATCACGTACTGTTGATCATTTCTCGGTTATTAGATCCTGAAAAAACATGTGGTAAACACAATCTAAGCTTGAAAACACTTATCACAACCTACAAGCCATTTTCGTTGGAGGTATCAGAGATTATTGATCGAACCCAATCAGATATCTCAGCTAATTTTACAAAAATAAAAACTCACCGCAATAAACGCATTTCCCACAACGATCTGACAAACAAGTTAAACTTCGATTTGCCGACGATACCAATAAAAGAAATTGAACTAATCATTGATAGTTTAGAATTGGTGTTTAATACGATCTCAATCGACAAGGGAAATCGTAGCCATGAGTTTTTTCCTAGAAACCTAGATGATAATTATAAGGCAGGGCACCTATTGGACATTTTGGAGGCAGGGCGAAAAGCTCTTGGTCTAGATGTACGTTGAAATGTACCATACAAACGCTTAAGAGGGACAGCCAACGCGTGGCATTTTTGCTATACGTTGGTTTTTGTGATTGCGGTGTTGTTCAGAAGCTTAGTAGTAGCGTTGTCCGCCCCTTTAGCGGGTGTTAACCCATAGAAATTTTAATCCGAAACCAACGAATTAGAGCAAAAAACCTAACAAGGTTCTGTCCCAATGCCACTAACTATAATCGTGATGACCAAGCACCCAAAAAGGAGGTCATCATGGTCATATTAAACCGTGGGCAACGAAGTGGTGTCAAAAAGCCTTTTCGTCTTGAAAAAATTTGGCGAATTCGTACCAGACTTGAGATTGAGAGCAACTTGATGCAGTTAGCACTGCTCAATTTGGCAATTGATAGCAAACTTAGGGCGAGCGACATACCCTATACAGTAAACTTTTAGTATTGCGAATATTTCGAATGTTGACTTTTTCGAATATTTCGGATAATGTTGTGATATACAGATTTGTATAGTCTAAATTTGAAACTAGAGAGAAATACGATGAATACTGCTACAAAATTGCCAAGCGCTGAAGAAATTGCACTGGCTAAGCTTGGTAGCCAAGAGTTGTCAGCCGTTATGGAAACCAATGGCGAAGCTCAAAGGATTAATGTTATCGATAAGTCTGGTAAGACTCACGAAGTCATGATCCCATCAAGTGCATTAAACATGATGATTGAGGTGCTTACTCAATTAGGTCAGGGTAACTCTGTTAGCATTACACCTATTCATGCTGAACTCACAACGCAAGAAGGTGCTGACATGCTAAATATGTCTCGCCCTACATTTATTAAGCTCTTAGATTCTAAGGAGATTATTTTTAGTCGCACTGGTAACCGTAGGAAGGTGGCCTATGCTGATCTTATGGAATACAAGAGCCGTTTAGAAGAAAACAGACTAGCTGCTCTTGCTGAACTATCCGCATTAGATCAAGAAATAGATATGGGATATTAATGACATCATACACGGTAATTTTAGACGCATGTGTTATGTATCCAGCTCCACTTCGCAGTTACCTAATGTATTTGTCCAACACAGGGCTATTCAGAGCACGATGGACAGAGCAAATACATGATGAATGGATCCGTAATCTTCTCCGGAACAACCCAGATACCGATCCTGTGCGGCTAGAAAGAACCAAGCAGTTAATGAACGCTCATGTACCTGACTGCTTGGTTGAAGGTTATCAACCATTGATTAATGGGTTAACCTTACCAGACGTAGATGATAGGCACGTTGTTGCTGCTGCTATTAAAGGACAAGCGGAGTCTATCATTACCTTCAATCTAAAAGACTTCCCTGCAATGGAGCTTGATCCGCTAGGTCTTTCTGCAATACATCCAGATGAGTTCTTATGTGATATGTTTGAGTTAGATAGCAGTGCTTGCGTCAAGGCTGCCCAGCAACAACGAGGTTCGTTGAAAAGGCCACCAATGAGTCAAGACGAGTTTTTAGCTTGCTTGCAAAAGCAGAAACTTCCAAGCTTTGTCTCAAAGTTAAAGAACTTTAAGCTTATGCTTTAAATAGAAATCGTTTTGTAATAAAGATCGCCAAGCGCGTTTTAATCCAACAAGTTCAGAATCGCTTAGTGATCACACGAAATGAAAAGTGGTTGAGACACACTTTTGTGCAAAAGTGCTTCAGTGTTTATCGATGTATGCGTTATGCATGTTCAGCAAGAAATTTTGCATATAATGAATCTAACACTTCAGAGCAGAGGTGAATGATTTTGTCCAATTCCAGTCACTAGCGGCACCGCTTCATAAGGTGCCGTTTTGCTATCTGGAAGTGGGAAATGTAGATGTCGCCCGAAGTTCGTAAAACGTTTATGTCCAGAAATGAGCCTAGACGAGTAAATCACTTTTGCCTCAAAGTTTGTTCATATTGATTAAAGTTTGAGTTGAAGCAAATTGCTTTTTCAAGGCATGTAGAAATTGATTCTCTGTAAGTAAACAATAGCGCCATCATAAAAAATGGCGCTTCTATATTTACTATTTCTTTGGTCTTACAACAGCTACAAAAGCAGACAAGGTATTTCGGATATATGGTTTGAGGTTAGGTCTTTTATCGAGCCACAATGCGAGTGACTCTCCATTTTTATAATACCAAGTGATAAACCATTGTCCTGCTTTATGTTTTTTTAACCTGTCATCACGCCAGAACCTTAACTCATCAACAGTTGGATGGTCAAAATCCTCGAATGCACTTGTAGCGACAAAACACGCACTTTTTGCTGTGGCAGTTCCACTTCGACTAGTGATCGTCCTAGTACCCGTTGCAGTAGTACTTTTAGTAATTACTTCGTGAGCAACTTTCCCATCTTTATTAAGTTCGTTAAAAGTATCTACGTGGTCTTCTGCTTCTTTTCGTGATCGGATTTCCAAACTATCACGGTCAACTTCTCTCTTTTGAATATTGAGAGCTTCTTCAGCAGCCTTTACACTTATATTTTTTATTTGTTCTTCGTTCAGGTTTGCGAGTGCATTACCGAGAATGTCGCTAGTAACTAACGCTTTGTTCTCACTTTTATTATTCAATTCAACCTCCGAAAATAGATGACACTAACCTTTTCAAAAACGGTTTGCGAGGTGTATAAGTCGACAATGAAATACTCCCATTTGGAAATTCTATAGTTTGGTTGATTTGTGCTGGCTCTTCTTTCGCGAGAAAACTTTCGACAACCTCCAAATCTCCATATGCGCGCTTTTCAACCCGGTTTGCACTTTCTTGTTCTACTTTAGCAAGCAAAGCGCGAGCGATAGTAACATCATCCTTCGCCAGCCAAGAAATTGCTTGAGTTAGATCTTCAGGCAACTCAATGATTTCTCTAGCCTCATAAAAACTCTGTATAGTATCGTAGACTCGAGCCAACCCTTCTTGAGGTTCGTCAGTATTGATACTGATATGGGCTATTTTTTTATGCCTTTTGCTTTCATAAAACAAACAGATTTCTTTTGCTATATCATACCGTTCATTCGCTTGTAGGCACTCAGGGACGCAACGGACAAGTCGTTCTTTCGTTTGCCCTGAAAGCTTGGTTGCATTTGACTTCCACTTTGGGAGTGTTTTTCGGGCGTATGCTAATGCACTTTGTCCATGCTCAAGAGCATAGACTCTGAGAATTAGTTCAATCTCGTTGGAAGTTGCAGTGTAAAACCGTTGAATGATCATATCTAAAGCGGATGCACCTATAAGCCTTTCTAACTTATACTCTTTCGACTGTGTTGCTCGCCCCCAACTCTTGTATGACCTAGGGCTATAACGATAACGTCTTCTCATTTAATTGTAACTTTCCAAAAAGTAAGTTTAACTAGATAGGATGCTCGAGACGTTACTTAAAACCCAGTCGAGCAATATCGTTTTCTTGAATTCTACAGTAACAAATAAGCTGCTCAAACCTAAATACAACTTGACCAGTTCATGCGAAAGATCACAGCAATGAGAACATATAATCCCCTGAAGGCATCAAAAGCTTCACATACCCATAAAGCTACTGGCTCATGTATATCCATTTCTGAGTTTGATAGCTGACACGTTTCTGCCCCTTTCCTCGTTAGTACAATTACTCAGTCATTTTGTAAGAAGCAAAATTTCCCATACTAAATCTATTGATAAAAGCATCAAAAAATACGTAATTAACATTACGTATTTTTTCGGTTTAAGCATCGCTTCTAGAATGGATTGCTAGATATCAGCAAAAATGCCGAGTAAGTTCCACAGACAGTAAGTGCAAAAATCTTATGGGTGTCCATTTATCCTAGTTGCATAAACATCAGCGTATTGATACTTTATGTTACGAATAAACAGTCACCTACAGCAGATTTAACTTTTATAGCGTCAGAATCGTCATGTAGTGAAATGGTCCTTTTTATGTTGGGTGGCTTGATAAATTTTAACAGATAGAACACTTGATAAATTTGTACATGGATTGCGTAGATGACTTTTCACAGGAAGTAAAAGAAGCGGCCAAGCCATAGTAAATTAAGCCAAATCACCGAGCAATATCGCATACTAATTTTCATACTTAACTAAATGCTCTAACAAGGAAATGTAATGACATTAATCAAGTGCAAAGCTTGCGGGGCTAAAATCAGCAATAAGGCTAAAACATGCCCTGCGTGCGGTGAGTCGGCGGCTAAGAAAACCTCATTCGTAACATGGGGCGTATTGCTCATCATCGTATTGATTGTTTATGGCGGCAGTAGATCTGAAAGCACATCATCAACGAATAGTAGCGAACCGCCAGAGCTGTCAACGCAGCAGCAAGCCGACATTAAGACGTTGGCAAAGGAACGCGCTCAACGCAGCATAGAAATAGAACTAACGGTTAAGGCCGAAAGAAGCGTATCTGAAATGATGAAAGATCCCGATTCAACCAAGTTCAAGAACGTATTCTTCAATAACACGAAAGCTGGCGGTGATGTGGTGTGCGGCAACTTTGACTCGAAAAACAGCCTCGGAGCTTACTCTGGTTACAAGCGCTTCATATCGAATGGCAAAACGACATTCATTGAGGGGCAAGATACCAATATTGCAGACATTTGGACAAAGATTTGTCTAAAGGAAAAGCAACAGCCCCAAACGACACTCTAACAGGGGTCTTAAATTCATGGATGGTTTGAAAGATTTATCTGAAATTGAACAGCTAAAGATCCTCAAATCAATAAGACTTGGCTGTTCAAATGAAGCCGAGTTCGAAGCGTATGTAAAAAACCACCTAGGTGAAGAGGGCGTGGAGGAAGTCATCAGACGAATTGATGGCCTTCTATTTGAGGACGAATTTCTGCTTCTGTGTAAATTGATGAAATCTTGCATCGCTATCAACGGTTTAGATCAGAGCTTTGCGATAGATAATGGTTTTAAAGTGCCTGACTATCTAGTAGCATTTAACCTTAGCAACACGATTTACGATTTAGACCCCAAGCCAGCCAAAATATCTGCTTTCGTAGAGGTAAAGACCACTAAAGGCAGCACAAATAAAATTGGCTCAGGCTTTCTAAACAAATATTCCAAGTATGCTGAATTGTACGATTTACCCCTGATATTAGCCTCTCGTTTAAAAATCAATGAGCGACGACATTGTTGGGTTTTACAGACCGAAGAACAACTGAAAAAATCAAAAAACACATCTACACCCAAAAGCTTGGGAAATAACAGTGTCGGGCATCTTCTTCTAAATGACTATTTGATAACCCCAACAGTCGATATTTTTCTCGATTTAGAATTTACAAAAATACCGACAACAACAGAATTCTATTCCAACCTTTACGGATACTTAAAATCTATAACTATGACATTCGATGGAAGCAGAATTGTCTTAGCCGAAGAAATGCTTCCATTTGGTTTGTTTTTGGAATGCTTTCCACAAGAGATAATTTTTGAAAAGAAGCATGGTGCTGGTTTCAGCGTAAGAAGATGGATACAGAGAGCTGACAGGTTGTTGAGTGAAATGGTGCTAAGAGCTAATTACTTCATGCTGGATTTGAATGGAGACTATTACTCTAGCGCGAGCAGGCTATTGGCACTATTAGAGAACGACATGGCCACTGAGATTAATAGAGAATTCTTTGACAGCGCCATTTCGTATTTCAATTCGGCATATCCATTGTTTGAGATTATTCGACTTGGTAATGAAGAGAACAATCAAAAACTTATGAATGCATTACTCGGAACAGAGGCGTTTTAACAAGCTTCTATAAGCATACAGCCTGAGATAGAGTGATAGAAATGTGACTATTTATACATAACTGACTGCATAAACTCAGTTTTATGCTAGTTTGTCACGATAATGCTCAAAACACGTTGATTAAGCTCTATATGACGCAAGAAGTGCACTTAAATAACTATTAAAGTGCACTTCAGTTTCAAAAAGTGCTGTGCGCACTATTACTCACATAACGTCTATCTATCTGGACAAAATGAGTCGTCCAATACAGTTTTGCATACGCGAAAACTTCAAATAGCGGGCGTTTTGACTATTGATTTTGGTTCACAGCCCCTCAACAGTATGAATATATACATTATTATCTAGTTCTTACCAAATTTGTGATTAACACACTGTCTAAAATATGCTCACTTATACTTGTTTGAAAAAAAATATCGCGTAACATCATGTGCTTATGTATGCAGCGGTTTAAATAATTGGTTTAATAAGTGCTCATACACGTTTAACTATAGTGAATTTTTAGACAGCGGTCAATTTCTTCAACTAATACAAGTATTTAGTTGCATGCGTTTTTGCTGGTCGAACAAGGAAGGCGAGCATGCGCATAAATACTAAGACTTTAGCATCCCATATTACTCATAGAATTGGCATATAAAGGAAGTAGAAAATGACAACGATAATGGAAGCGCCTGATAATATTGGTGAGTTAGTTCAAAATGCTGGCTGTAAATATGACTGGAAGGCTCGGCTTTCTGCGTTAGAAGAGTTGAGGAAATATGATTGCCAACAATCAAGAGATGTAATCATTAGGCTGGCTCTACACGACAAAGTATATAAAGTTAAGGAAGAAGCTTTTAGAGCTGCTCAAGCATTTGGTCTTGAGAAAAATGGAAGACCGATAAATTTGGGAAGAAAAGATATTGGCTATAAGTCAAAAGATTTTACAAAGCTATTTTTGAAAGTTAAGAGAGACAAAAAAATGGATGAGCTTGATTTGGCTTTATTCAAAGAAACTTTCAAAATTCTTAACCCTGAAATGTACGATGTAATGAGCTTTGAGAAGGGCAGTAAATTGGATAATTGGATAATTTCGTCTTACAAGAGTTTACCTAAAGATTAGAAAAGTGCAAACAAGTACCTGCAAATCTGAGCTCCGGCCACCGTTACCTTTTGTGCAAAACTCCGCACAAAAGGCGCCAACAGTGCCCGGTAGTTGAGACGGCATTAAGCACACAAGGCAAAAGAATATCGACGCATGGAAGTCCGAAAAATTGAGTTTAGTCTCTTAAGGTACTGATTTTAAAATGTTGTCGTAATTTTACAATACTCATCCTATGAATGGATTCAATTGCTCGAAAACGAGCGAAGTGAGCTTAGATGTCCGCAAATCTGTCACATACAGTTTGGTTAAAAAAAGCTGGCCAAAAAGTCACAACATCGGATGGTGTGTCTGTCGACGTGTTTGAGCTTCAAATAGATCATAGTATGGCTCAAATGCTAAGCGCTTGGGCGAAGTCATTTCGAGAGCATTACTGTCTTGACACACAGATAGACCGACTCCGAAGGGGCACTGGTAAGTCTCGCGCTGACTACCTAACAGATATGGTATTTCCAGACGTATCACACGATTTCGGGCCAGCGACACGTTCCGGAGATTTTGCGGAAATTCTCATTGCAGATCTTCTTGAAAGTCAGTTTGGTTTCTGGGCACCTAGGACACGTTATGACGATAAGCTTGTTCGTAACGAGTCACCAAAAGGCACCGATGTGCTTGCGTTCAAGTTTCATGGTGCAAGTCACTATAATCCCTCCCGTAAAGACGTTTTGATATCTTTCGAATCTAAGGCACAACTTAGCGGTAATAAGGTCCAGCCACGGCTGCAAGATGCTGTGAAAGACTCCATTAAAGATGTTTATCGTATTTCAGAATCCTTAAACGCTATCAAGCGGCGCCTGATTAACCGTGGCGATGAGCACGGTGCTGACCGAATTGAGCGCTTCCAAAATGGACTAGAAATTCCCTACGTTCGAATGACGGGGGCTGCCGCAGTTTTCTGTTCTAGCGTTTACGACTCTGCCTATATATCTGAGACGACCAATTGTGCCGGTCACGAGAATGTCGACAATCTTATGCTCGTTGTTGTGCATGCCAATACATTAATGGCTTTCGTACACACTCTTTATGAAAGGGCCGCTAATGAAGCCTGAAAAACGAACCCGTTTTGCTGCGGCAATAACTCTTTCGAAAGGCAAAATGTATGAATACGGGATTCCCGTGGAGGACCATCTTGAGTTCCCAAAAGGGCTCGATCTTGATATGCAGTTTCCTTTGGCTATAGGAACACTGGGAGACATCGCATCTGAAACAGTGGGCCGCGTCGCTGGGTCGGAAGATGGCATCGAGACTCCCCAAGATGAGATCATCTTCTCAGCCCAGGTGCTTCAGGCTTTTGATGAGTCCCTGCTGAATCGTAGCATTTCGTTCAATTTGCGTTTGTTGTCGGCGGCAGGCTTCTATCTTGGGAATATCCCCGGCAATGCCGCAGTTCAGATATCTCGGTTAAGCCAGCTTTCAGAGTCGGAAGCGGACCCTGACCCCTTCGCAAAGGCAGTGAGGTTTGCCTTAGACAAACCATGGGTTCGATCCCGAGTTGCGTTTGAAATCCCCAGAGCGAGAGCTATTCTGGTAGCGCTCCAAAGGCATTACGCGACAGGACTGGAGAACAGCGCAGTCGTCAGTGGGATTAGAAATTTACGAAATTGGGCGTATTCATCGGCCACAGCCCATGAGTTGTTGATGTCTGATTTGCTTGGTGCAGTGGCGGTGAATCGAATCGCTAACTCCGCGTGGACGTTGATACCTCAATACAGTGAGCTGGCTCCAGAAATATGGAGACCTTACCTATCTCGCGCCCTGTCTATCAAGGAAATGTGGCCTTCACAGCGAATGCTTGGGGAAGCAGGTCTATACAGGGGACAGTCTAGCGTTGTTCAAATGCCAACCAGCACCGGCAAGTCTCGTGCAACAGAGTTGGTAATCCGATCCGCTTTTCTTTCATCGCGGACTAAATTGGCTTTAGTGATTGCACCATTTCGGGCGCTTTGCCAAGAGATAGCGAGTGATCTAGATAAAGCGTTTAAGGATGACGGTTACAGTGTTAATCAGGTCAGTGACGCGTTACAGCTCGATATTGATCTCAATATTTTGGGTTTAGAGATTGAAACGAAGCCACAGGTCGTTGTTTTAACACCAGAGAAGCTGCTTTTCTTGTTACGGCAAGAACCAGACATCGTTTCGAACGCGGGGTTAGTGGTTTATGACGAAGGCCATCAGTTCGATACTGGCACTCGCGGGGTGACGTACGAATTGTTGCTAACTTCCATCAAACGGATACTATCGGAAGATGCGCAAAGCGTGTTGATCTCGGCGGTAATACAGAATGCGTCAGCCGTTGCTAATTGGCTTTTGGAAGATCAGTCGAAGGTAGTGGCTGATAACTCAATGCAATCGAGACGTCTGGTCGCTTTTGCGAGTATTCCTAAAAATGTCACGGATGGGCAGTTGCAGTTCAACGTCTTAGCGGACAGTGAACAGAGCTTTTATGTGCCACGTGTGATTGTCTCTGAAAAGATGCCCCGCCTAAAAGGTGAACGAAAGGACAGACTTTTCCCTACTAAGGAAAGTGGCTCTATTGCGTTATACCTCGCGTTATTACTTCTGAAGAATGGTGGTGTCGCTATCTATGCAGGCAAAAAAGCATCTGTCGCAAAGATTGTGAGGGATGCAGTCGAAGACACTTTTCTCCGTGGCATCTCCCTCCCTTCACCGCTGGATCAAAGTGATCCGGAAGAGATTCGTCGATTCGTTCGACTATACAGTGAGAACTTCGGCGACGATGCTTACCTAACGAAGGCAGCTGGGATAGGTATTTTTGCTCATCATGGAAACACCCCTCAAGGTGTTCGCCTCGCTATAGAACATGCGATGAGGCAACGTCTTATTCGTCTAATAGTCTGTACCTCCACTCTTGCTCAAGGGGTAAATCTTCCCATCCGCTATCTGCTTGTCACAAGTGCAATGGTTGGACGGGAGTCTATTCGAGTTCGAGATTTCCATAATCTCATGGGGCGAGCGGGCCGAGCAGGAATGTATGGTGAGGGCACGGTAATTTTCACAGATCATCGCCTGTACGATGAACGTTCCACTCAGTCATATCGCTGGAGCGATACGGTGAATCTAATAAAGCCTGATACTGCTGAGTCCACAGGAAGCACGTTGCTTTCTCTGTTTGATCCGATGACGAACGATTCAGGCAGAGATCCCATAACCAAACCGAGCCCGTCTGAGATCGCTACTCAGATTGTCGATAATTGGGACGGCCTTTGGGCTGGGGTAGGAAATATTTCTGAGGATCTCATTCGAAAAGGATATTCAGTCGCCTCCCTTCGTGCACAATTGGGGGGGAAAAAGAAGATTGTCGAAGCCGTAGAAAGCTTTCTGATGACCTACCGAAGTGATGTGGACTCAGAGACCTTTGTAGCAAATGCCAAAGTCCTTTCAAGTGAGACGTTGGCCTATTCACTCGCCACTCCAGAGCAGCAGATGTTGCTGTCGGGTATTTTTGAGTCTGTAGCACGAAGGATTGAAAAGCTTGTACCTGATACAACTACTCAACATCGATTTGGACGCACTCTATTGGGTATTGATTATGCTTTGGCAATTGATACTTGGGTTAGTGCCAATGAGCAAACTCTGGAAGAGGTCTCATCGGCGAGCGAGCTATTTAAGAGGGTTTGGCCATTGTTGGTTTCTCTTTCGACCGAGAAGAGGCTTCATGACACAACTCCTAATGTGGCATTAGGTAGATTGGCTACTGGATGGCTCGAAGGGCATTCGTTCGCAGTTCTTCTGCAACAGCTCGATGACATAGGTGCTAAGTATCCTCATGGAGCAAATTTTAGGACATTCGATCTTGATCTGGTCGTAGATCTTTGTGAGCAGACATTCGGCTTTGAGTTCGCTTTGCTCCTTGCTGCTGTCAAAGAGGCGTTCTTAACTCTGGCGGCAGAGGAGATTGGAGATGAATTTAGAGGGTATGCAGATCTTCTTCAGAAACGCTTGAAATACGGACTTCCTGGTCAGGAGCCTATCTCGTATTACGAGGCTGGTTTCTCTGAGCGAGTAATAGCACAGCACATGGCTTTAACAATTTTGGATACTGCCGAGACTAGCTACGAGGCCAGTAGTTTGATACGTGACAATCTGGCCGACTTTGAGCTAGTCCTCCACAATTACCCCTCTTATTTTAGAGATGTTTTTCAAGGGATTGTTGCACCATTGACGTAATTCATTAATAACTAACAGGACAAATAAATGACCACGATTTAACACTATGTATTACTTTTATTTATCTGAAATGAAGGCGCACTTACAAAACCGTAAATCATTTATGTCCAAAAGTGAGCTTGAAAATGATCAAACTTTATTATCAAGAAATGACATTCGTCCTCAGATAAATTATCAAACTATTGCGTTGTTACCGCTCATGACAACCTTAATTTTTTATCAAACTTTAATATGGTCATACAAGACCAGATTCAGGCTGCTTTAGAAGCCTTCAGGCTTGAGCATAATCCAACATGCGCTTATTACCCAGTGGAATTGGTGTTTACCGAAGATTAGGTAAAAATATATAAATAAGTCCATGAAGGTATTCACTTCATGGACTTTTTTGTGAGAATAAAACATTTACAAATCTACCGTTAGACTCTAACGGGCATTATTAGAGTAACTAACTCACTAATATCAAAAGTAATTAATATGGCCGTTTTTTTGGTAAAATAAAATGTCACGGTTTCACCAGACTGTTTTGCAAGCGCATCAGCAAGACAGGACGGATTAACGCCGACTATCAAATTCTCACATTGGTTTATTTCGGACTCTATCAACTCTGAAAACTCGTTAGATTGGTCGCTACTTGATACCGACATTTGCACGGTTTCACCAATATCAAATTTAATAACGGGAATGCGTTCAAGAGCCGCTACAGCATGAAATCGTTTAACGGTACTCTTTAGCTCTGCCAAATTAAATGTCACTCCGTTACGTCTATCAGTTGGTATTACTCGATTGGTATCAGGGTAATTACCATCACCAAGGATTGATATAACAGAGGTGTCTTGACTGACAATAGAGGCTTTTTGTTCATCAAATTCAATACTCACAACTTCATCATCGTCCAAGTTTTGAGCTAATACAGCCGCCATTAATGATGTAGGCACTAAGTAATTACCATTTCCAGAACATGTTAAATTCCTATGTTGTAATTGGCTAAGTCGATGGCCGTCTTTGGCGCAAACCATAACGACTTGATCGTCTATCTTCAAATTTACGTGGCACAAATAATTTCGAACATCATTCTTTGCCACCGCGTAACTCGCAGAATTAAATAGTGAGGTGAGTTGTGAAATGGAACATTGGATAGTAGAAATAGGGGCATTTATTATGGGGGCAGAGGGATATTCATCGGCATTAAAAATGGGCGACTTCAATTTACTTTTGCCGCTTTTCATTAATAGACTTTCATTTTTTATTTCAAACTTTGCGATATCGGCAGATAAAGCGTTCAATACGGCACTTAATCGCTTGCCTGACATGCTAAACGATACAGGGGTGTCAATCTGTGCAGGTAATGTTAATGAGTTGAACTGAGTGCCATTAGAGGCGCTAAATCGGACTTGATCATTATCAACTTCAATTAAAACGAGTTCAAAAATTGGATTAACTTTACTATTAGCGTGATTGCAAATAGTTTGAATACGATGTTTTTGATCTAACGGTAAAGTGAACATATTGAGCGCCTTTGTTTGTGTTGTGAGCCATGTGTTCTATGGTCACATACACTTTAAAAGGCGCAACTATCTCAAATTAGCTTATTCAAATTATCAATTGTCACGTCAAATTCAAGTGAGCGAATGAATGTTATGTTAGCTATTTGACTATTCACATGAGTAAACAGTATTTCAGCATTACCAGAGCGTTTAAAGTTGCCTAATGAGATGTCTTCTCCAACTTTCATAAACTTATCTGAATCCATGCCGTAAACCGAAAAATTAGCAGAGTGAGGATGCTTCTCTAAGAAAGCCTTGGCAATTTTCCATGTAGAAGCCACATGAAATGTTAAGTTGCCCCCTGCTAACACTGCATAGCTTTGATTGCTTTCTTGTGACTGTTGGTTAGAACCCGGTCCAGTGGCATCGACAATCATAAAATGACTATTTTTTTTACTAGAAAGCATCAATATATAGTTTATAGCGTGTTTGGGTTGAGGTTTTGAGCGGAATTCAAGACTCAGAACTTTTATCGATTTTTCAGACCATATCGCTACCATTGCAAAAGGGAGATACTCGATTGATTTACGTAAATCCTTAAAAAACGTGAGTAATTCTTCATTGGTAACTTCAGTGTTATAGCGTAAATCCCGAACAGATAATTGATGGAAGCTACAATCAACAAATATTGGCATCTCTGTTGGGTTAATGGGTAAGGTATTCTCATCGGGTTCAATCATATTTGTAGAGTAATTAAACTCAGGACAGGGCGGGACATCATTCGGCCGAAGCGAAATTTCAGTCATCATGTCAAAACCCTTATCTTCATAGTCAGACACCCGCCGACTGAGCTCCAATTTAATGTTATAAGCTGAATGCCAAATTTTCTTATTATAGAAATGCCGGGTCGTTCCATTGTTAAGGATGGAACGTTGTAGGCCGTAATTTTGTTGGCCATCATGCTCTATCATGAGCCGTACAATATGTTTCGTATCTGGATGTTGTAGCACGATTAATTTTTCAATAAATTTATAAGGATGCATAATTAAAACCCCACGCCTAATGTGTCTTCACTCCATGACTCGATACAATCTTCTGGCAATTCAGTGAGCCATTTAGTAGAGTCCTCTTTAACGACATTCTTATTTTTCACCGTTGGTTTTACAGGTTGAGAGAACGGTATCACCACATTCCCATGTTCTTGTTTGAAAATCTGGTCAATTGAGCTGGGTTGTTTTGAACAGCCACGAAATTTGTAGTTATTTAACGGCATTACTTTGCGTAGCGCTTTTGCTTTATTGAATTGACGGTCATGCAAATTCAACAATGTAGAAACTAATTGAATGTCACCACAGTTATTCAAAGCTGATATCGTTTTAAGGCCGCGACGTAAGCATGATGCTTTATAAAACATCAATTTTTTCGTATTCGTTGTATAAGGATTGACGCCGTTCAAGCGGTCATGAGTGTTTGCCCACATAGCTTGTTTGGCTTCTTCAGCAGACATCTGAGATAAGAACGATTGTCCATTCTCCATATCAATGATGCAGTATACTCCGTGTAATTCACTTGGTTCAGCAGACACGTCATGAAATACTTTTTGATTAGCATGGTCGAGTTTGAATGAGTCATTTTCATATACGGCATTGATCACGATATTTGCAATGCTAGTTTGGGTTGTAAGCAATGACACAAGGCCGCTCAAGCTATGGCTAATTTCAAATTCAAAGCTGAATTTAGCTTCATGATAGCGAGCTTCTAACTCCATTAAGTCTCCAGTGATTTGTAAGCCAGAATCAATGTAAGGCGATAATGCTTCAACCAGCGATGTAGGGATCACATCTTTCATCGTGAAGAAATCATGGCCGAATTGAAATCGGGTGCTTAATGAGTCGGTAACGAACTTAGCGATATCATCTAGCTGTTGGTTATTCAATGGGTGAGCAAAAGCATCTGTCATTTGTTCTAATGTAGATTTGATAGTATCCATGTTGATTAATCCTAATATTCAGTAGAGTAAAGAGCAGAGCGCGTATCACTCGATGCGTTAATCATGTTGCGCCAATCTTTAGCCCCGCGTCGATATAGTGCGACACGGCGCATTTCCGTTGCCCAAATGCTATTCCATGGGGTATTGCCCATTTTCATTTCAATTTGATTTTGGGCGATAGCATCTAATTCCTCGATACTCATATAAGAAACATGGACGGAACCATCCATTAAAACGCTGCGACAATACCCGCCAGTGCAAGCGCCACGGACACTGGGGTCAATGGATAAAGACGTGACAAAATGCTCAACGTCGTTATTAGCCACTTGGACTCTAAATTGGTCTTTTTCGTAAACCAGTGTTGCACTGGTATTTTTAATCACATTAAATTGAGTTGCGATGGCGATTTCACCACGATAACCAGGATAGAGTTTAAGTTGCAATTCACCTGTTTCAGTATAAGAGGGCATTACATAAGCCAGTTTCTTCACAGGGTTAAGGGATAGGCCTAAACGACACATATTCAATAATAATTCGTAGACAGACCATGGTGCCGCCTCGCTAAAAGGGGTCGCCGTGTTTTCAGAATTAAAAATGATATGGTTTAAATAATTAATCTCTTCATTTAGATCAATTGATTGGCCAATGACTTGGGAACTTAAATATGCAAAGCTTTCAGTGAAAACATGTTGAAATGGGATGATATTCATAACTGGCTCCTAAAAAAGATAGGTTTAATGTAAATCAGATTGCTAAACCCGCAACTACACATCTAATACCCATGTTGAACGGCTTTTATCATGGCCATACCAATTGCCTGTGGAGAGGGCTTCATTGAAATCATCCAATAAAGTAAACAGTTCATCAGTTGAATCAGTGACTTTTCGTTCTGATAATTCAAAGGTTTCACAATTGTCAGCGTCTTTGTACTCTGTGGCGACAAAACAAAAGTGTTTTACTGGAACGCCAGCCAAATTAGCCACGTAGGTATAGAAGACTTGCTGTAAATCATAACGAAGATCACGTATCTGATAGCCAAACTTAGTGGGGTTAGTGGTAAGGGTGGTCTTAAGATCAACGGCAATCGCGTCATTACGCAGCCAATCAAATCTAACTTTAAACAGTAACCCCGTTTTAGGGCATCGAGCAATCATAGAGAGTTCTGGATAACCGTCACTAATTAACCAATCTGCTTTCGGGTGCGCTCGGGTACTTTTTTCAACTCGAAAGGCATCATCCCATACGATATGGTCAATAACGTGTTGTTCAATGAGGTTTTCCCAAATAGGTTGAGATGGACTAATTTCGAGAATTAATTCAATTTTCATATCACGACCTAACGAGGTATCAATACCATAAAATGCTGCCATTTCATTGAGTTCTGTATCAGTGCGAAGATAATTTGCATAACGAGCATCTAAAAATTTACAGATGGCATTTTCGCGTAGCTTTTCAAAAATAGGCAATGTAGGGTCGCTTTCGTATAAGCGCTCCACTAATGCCATTCTTGCGCCTGAAACGGGCAAGTTACGGCTAGCCAACGCTTCTTTAAGCTGTGGAATAGTATCAATCAAGGGTAAATCAGGGAAATCATCAGGGGTCGGGTTTTTCATGTAATTACCATGAAAATTGTGTGGTTCAAGCACAAGCATATGTCCATAAGTACCCGCATCAAATGTATGTTTTTGTTGTTTAGATCTTAGACGGCAAATATCTGAAAGGTATTGTCGAAAGTAATGATGGCGACCTTTGGCAAAGGTTTTAATCCCCGTAGAACTGTGTGCGTCTAAGGAATGGTAAACGGCATTAGGCATATCAGTATAAATACCCTCAACAATATCACCAGAATCGGTAAGGAAGTTGGCCTTACCATTAGCTCCGTAGGCAGGTTGAATAAAGTCATGCCAAGTAGATTGTGATTTGAGCGCCGTATTCATAATTAAACCCTTTTGTTTCGATTTCTAATATTTATAATCACATGAAAGTCGAAACCCGCAACTGCATTACTAATCAATAACTTAATGTTCAGTTGCGCGTTTTTAAAGATGTGTAAAAATGAAATAAAAAATAGCGTGTCCCAAATAGACACGATGTTAAGACGATAAAACGAAAACATTTGATATATCTGTTATATCGAATAGGGAGTTATCAATGGGAAAATGGTTATTTTGTATATTAATGCTGTTAGTGAGTAGTTATGCCTTTTCAGAAAGTCAGCATATATATGAATTCAAAGCTTTATCGGCTTCCGTGTATTTGGAAGATAACGAGACAATTGACCAAGCTGTAAACAGAGCAAAATCAATGTTGCAGATAAACGCTGTATCAATGACGCCAAAGTTTGTAAGCCTCGATTCGCATTACGATAGCAAAACGGATGAAATTATTGAGAAAGGTTTAATTGCTCAAGGGGCCAATGTTCGTGTGTTTAATACTCAATATGAACGAGGACTGGAGGATGGTCGAATTGTGCTACACGTTACGGCCGATGTGTCGGTAGATATTTCAGCGATGCAAGCAAAGCTTGGGAGTGAGAAGCGTGAACGGCTATTGGAATCAACCATAGATGATTTATCGAATGAGTACCAAAAGCTATCAGCAGTAATTGAAAAGATGAAACGGAATATCACGTTAAGCAATCTTGATGCTCTTGTTGTTACCGATTATTACGCAGCGTTAAATAGTTCATTGACTGTAATTGACGGTGATGCGATTAAAAATCAATTACTGGCTCATAAGCAAGGCACTACAAGTAAAGGGAAATTGAAAGCCGAGTTGCTTGCAGCTTATGAAATGTTTGTGTTGCCATTCATGGCCAACCCAATGGTTGACTACCAAGTGCTTGATATTATTCCACATGAATACGCAGTTGCGGAAGTTAAGATCCGAGTTACGATAAATCGAAAGGGTGATTACAACGCGCCTTGGTATCCATCATTGCAAAACGGTGCAGACGTTGAATTATGTAATAAGTTCTTTTATGGCTGTGACGCGCTGGTGTATACCAAGTTAAAGGAAGTTGAGGTCAAAGAAGTGTTAAGGCCGAAATATTGTGGTGATTCATTGTTTGAATTTCTCCCTTATTACGCGCCTGGTGCGAAGTCATTCAGTGATGACAATAACCAAATTCGGTGTGGAAGTTCAAAAAAGTATGCTTATAAAAATATGCATTTCTATCAAACCGGTTATACCAATATGCGGCCTATGGCACAAATGCCAAGTGACCCCATAGTATTTACGGATGCATTTAAAGAATTATCGAATACATCCTTTTGGTTGCACATCAATATTGGTGATGAAAAGTTCAAAGTGAACATCAGCAACCTTTTGATTGAAGACGTCACTATGTCGGCATTTATGCCTGAAGCAAAAGCCATTAACGGGTTAAAAGTTGGGTTTAAGGTTGAGGGGGAAACATACGATATAACATCGCATAAGTGGAAAGACGTATCAGGCAAACTATTGCGTTTTCAAAGCAGACAAATTGCATTTTATTAATTAAGGACTCACAAATGAATAAATTATCATTATTGTTTATTGGATTATTGCTTGCGGGTTGTGCGACTGACCCCGTAGAACAGTATGTTGAACATCAAGAAACACTAAAAGAAAAAGCCGTAGATAATGCTAATGCTCAATTGGCTAGCGTGCCAGATTGGTACTTAAATCCGCCTAAAAATGATGACCTGGGCATCATGGGTGTAGGTGCAGCATCGTCAAAAGACATGAATCACGCATTGAAAAAGGCACGTTTACAAGCTGAGTTCGAGCTAGCTAAAAACTATCGACAAGAGCTTTCTGGCTCTGAACGGGTATATGAGCGTGAAAATGGGATGGGCACACTCGTGCAAACGAGCCAGTTCTTAATCGACAAGCTGGTTGATTCGGTTCCGATTGTTGGTTACGACATGGTAGACCAAAAAATCCAAGTACTTCCTGACGGACGGTTTCAGGCTTATAGCTTATTAAAACTGCCATATGATGAATTCAACAAGGTGCTTCAAAGCATTAAGCTTGATTCTCAAGATGCTCGCGAACTAGAAGCTTTTAATGACTTAGAGCGACGATTAGAAGCAAAACGTAATCGTAAAGCTGATGAAGCGAAACGAGATCATGAACGTAAGATGGAATTAATGCAGCAACAACAAATGGTGTTGTCAGATAAGCCTAAAACTATCGTTAAGCCAGTTGAACAACCTAAGCCAGAAACAGTGAAAAGCACAGTTAAATCGACCTTTTTGGATATGGTTAATTAATTATGATGTTTCGTAACCATCTAGTCGTAACCACAGCGGTAGCTATTACCGTTGTAAAACACGCTGATTTTGCATTGCCGTTGTGGTTGCTGCTGGTGGCTATTTATGTGGGCTCTTTGCTACCAGATCTGGACCATCCAAGTTCTACGATAGGAAGGCGCTTTCTATTTATTTCATTGCCGTTATCAGGCTTATTTGGGCATAGACAGATCACTCATTCATTGTGGCCATTTGTCATCATATTATGGGTTTTTAGTTATGAGCCAAGTACAATGACTTTAATTTTAGCCTTTATGATTGGGTATGCCTCTCATTTGCTGGCGGATTTAGTGTCTGATAGTGGAGTACCATTATTTTGGCCGTTTCAGAGGCGCGTGGGTATAAAGTTATGTTCATCAGGCAGTGTGATTGAGCCGATAATTGCATTCGGCTTACTGGGCTTATCAATCATTTATTAAGGACGTTATATGAAATCGACACAAGATGACTTTTTAGATCAAGTGCTTTTATCCAAAGAGGATGTTAGTGAAATACCGGATATTGTTTCAGCCGAGGTATACGAACGCATAACAACTCAAGAACTAGTAGATATTATTAATGAGTTTAGTTTCAGCAATGCCGATGTTGCGCTCGCTGCAGATGATTCAATGTTTAGCATAAACATTGAAGCTGGCAGGGTACTATTTTTCAGTAATAGCTCTTGGTCAACGAGAAATGGTGAGACTTTCTTTGGCATTATGGCAACGCTGCCTGTTGGCTTTGATTTAAATTTTATTTCAAAATTCAATCAGAACACCAAAATAGGACGACTTTACACCATAGACCAGAGTAACGACGCTACAATATACCGCGTTGATATTCACATGAATGGTGGAGTGACCAAGCGAAATATTTATTACATGATCAATACTTTTATAAATTGTTATAACCATCTGTTCTCGGGGCTAATATCAAATGAGGGTGTCTATGAACATTAGACTACTCAAAACAGTGTTGGTCTTAGGCGTGTTGGGCGCAGCTGCGGCTTGGTATATTACTGATTCTAAAAATAACCAAGAATCAGTGCAAGCTGAGATGACAGCCAATGTCTATGGTGATTGGGTCGCTGCAGAAGGCTTCTGTAATACAAACGTTCAAGGCATTGATGGCGTCGACATAACGAACGAATTTTTTGTAAAGAATGGAAAACGGACACCCATTAAGCAAGTTCTAATTACTCCGCAAGAAACCGCCATGGATATGTGTAACCAGGGAGTAATAAAATATGATTATGAGTTTACGCTCTTACCCACAAATGAAACGTTCCACCATGGTTCGATGGGGGCATTTGAGTTGATTAAATCGGTAGAAGACTCTGTGATTTATTTTAAAATGAGTCAAAAATTTAAAAAAAAATATGAATTGTTTCACGCTAAAATCAAATGATTTTGGCCCAGTTGCCGGTTTTGAATGGAGTGTAAAGATATAACTATCAAACAACTCACATTAATAGGCATAGCTAATGAACATAATTTTAGATCATCAAATTCAAAAAACAGATGAAGACTGCTCAACGCATAACGTAATGTGCACATTCTCAACCTGTAAAGGTAAACGATACACCCTGCTTCGTGGTAGAGAATTAAAATTAATAAAGTTTCATTCTAAATCGAGTGAGATTCAAAAGTCTTTGGCTTCAGCCGAGCTCGAGAGACGCAATTATATCGATAGCCAGGTGTTAGGAATTTCATTTGATATAACCCTTCATGCAATAGATAGGCTTAGTACCATCTATTTGCATAGATTCATTAATGAATTCGATGGCGAACGTGGGATTAGCAGTTGGTGTAATAGCCTTGTAAAAGAAGCCTTAACCCAGCACCAAGACCTTTTAGGGCTAAACGAACTTATCATTAGACATGAGGGCATCAACTTTACCTTTAGGGCTAGTGATTATGCAGATAACTCCTTGGTATTAACAACGATTAATTGAGAAGCAAGGAAAAGAAATGTTTGTAGAAATTAGTAATCATCCTTATGTACTCATGGTTATAGCCATGTTCTTCCTTGGAATATCATTTGTATTTTTAAGAAAAGTAAAAGGATTAAAGTCTGCACAATTCATTATTGAAAACCAATTTAAACCGGTTGATAAAGGCGTGATAGAAGAGGGGGTTCGTTTTTTTCAAGGTGATGAATTAACCCGATATAAAACCTTAATTGTTCGCATTAGAACTCTGTATGGACACGAGGGGGTCAAAGTAGGTCACATGGCGTGGATAATGCAAATAATGAATGACGAAAGTATTGGTGTCTAACGACTCATTTACTAAAGCTAAAACGATGCTTGAGCGACAGGTCTATCAAGATCATCGTCTGACTCTCTACTGTGGTGCAAAATTTGACGCTAAAATGAATATCGAAGCTCCAGAAGGCTTTGTGACTACTACTCATTTAAAAAGAGCTAAAAAAGTCGAATGGGAACATGTGGTTCCTGCTGAGAACTTTGGCCGTGCTTTTAGTGAATAGAGTGATGGTCATAACGAATGTGTCAATAGCAAAGGAAAGTCATTTAAGGGAAGAAAGTGTGCTGAGAAGATGAATACAGAGTATCAATATATGCAGGCCGATATGCACAATCTTTTCCCTGCAATTGGTGCCGTCAATGCGCTGCGTAGTAACTACAACTTTACTATGCTCCCATCAGCGAAATCTGATTTTGGTAATTGTGACATGCGAATTGATAATCGCAAGGCTCAACCTCCGATAGTTGCTCGTGGCATTATCGCTCGAACATATATGTACATGGAACAGACTTATCCTAAATACAAAATGAGTAAGCAACAAAGTCAATTAATGCATGTTTGGGACAAACAAGATCCTGTTACTCGATGGGAGTGTAAACGTTCTAAACGTATTGAAAAGCTTCAAGGCAATGCAAATAAGATTGTTGATAGTCGCTGCGAATCTATTCAATAGTGAATTAACTGTTTAGTTGACTGCTGTATTTCATCTTATTGCAATGCTTATACTGACTCCACACAGATAGATGTGTTCTCGTTGTAAATTGATAAAATATGACTAAATATGCAGCAAACGCTGCATATTCTATTTTTTATGATTACATGCAGAACGAGCTAATAAAGCGCTAAAACACGTTAAAAGTGCATTTTAAATATCATTAAAGTACAAATTTTTTATCGGATATACAACTAGTAGTGTAATTAACATCGTTTCTATAAAACTGACTAATTTTTGCTGACTACATCTACCTGTTGCAGCAAGCCGCCATTTTAGTGAAAGTATTTTATTACTGTATTTATATAATCATGACACTTTTCATTGATAAACCCATGTCTTTAACTTCTATAACTTTTTTCATTGAGGTAATATATTGTGATACAAATTTATTTAAATTGTAGGAGATACAAATGAGCCAAGCTAACACTATCACTGAAAAACGTGCTATCGCACTAGAAATTCTAAGCAACAGAAACAGTATTAAAGGTCTGTTTTCGGAGCTTCATTATGAAGATGTTACCAAACTAGTAAACCGAGTTAATACAGTTTATAACGCGCTCAAAAAACTAAAGGATACTGAGCTGGCTGAAAATGCAGCTAAAGCATCTAAGATTAAAGAAATTCAAGATTTATTGTTAGCACAAGGATTAACACTTGAAGATTTAGCAAGGCAATCTACCGCATCAACTAAACCTCGCAAAAAACGTGTAGTAGCCAAACTTGAGTAGATAAATTGTTCCGAGCCAGCCGGAGCACTGCATCAACCTAGTTTTCGATATCTATGCTAATCCGTGAAAATCTAAATTAGATCATAGACGGACTCACACATGTCCAAAAATAAGTTAGTGAACAAAATATAAGTAAATAACACCTATTGCCTTACTTATAAATGTTGTAATAACTTATCCATATCCATATGAAACTTGAATATAATCTTACCATTTGTGATAATAACTTTCTAAAATCTAAAAGGAACTTAGATAAATGAACCATCAACAAAAAATATATGAAGTATCGGTCACTGCTATTGAGGATGATTTAACTCGAATAACAGGTGACCGTACCCTCGCAAAAGCTCATGCTGAATCTCTTAGTATTTATTATCGAGGTGAAATTATTGACTCGGTAAAGTATAAAGAAGGCATAATTCAACAAGCAGACTTGCTTTTATCCCGAAGAGTGCGTTGGGAACACATGAAGATGCACTCTACTAAATTAGCCGAGAATATGTATGCCGCTAATCGTGGAAAGAAGCCTGATAATACTGCAGCTCATCATATTTATCCTGGAGTGATCTGCGTGCCGCTAGGTCTAGATTAAGATTAGCAGCTTTTGGTATAGATATAGATCATGAAGCCAATGGTGTTTACCTTCCTAGATTTCAAAAGCATGTCCCAATGGACTCAATGCCTGATGCTTATCCTCACTCAAAGATACACTCCGGTAAATACTATCTGAATGTTGAATACCTACTTGAAGATACTATAGCCGAAGGTTTAGGCCATCGTGGGATTATTGAAACGTTACGTGATGTAGCAGAAGACCTCAAGATTGGTGTATTTCCGATTAATTCATCTTTAACTGCAGCAGGGTAATAATAACTAATGACTTCAAAGTTTAATAAGGTATTTAGCGTATATCTTGACCCTGATGAATTTATGCTTCTGAGTGAATCCGCATTTGAACATGTTTTGCAATTGACTGAAAATAGATTGCTTTCATTTAACGGTAATATTTCAATGAAAGAATTTTGGGGATTACTCAATGTTGTTTGGCAAGTTGAACCTTCGAACAATCAGAAGCTTAAAGTACCAGACATAGCTGGCTTAGGAGCCTCTACCTTTGTTGTTTCTCCAATGTATTCGCACTTATTCCTTAATGATTTTGGAAAGAACATTGAGCTTCTAGAATGTAATAATGACGGCGAAAAATGGCTTGCATTTAATGTTTTAGGGTTTGATAGCGCTTTGAATGAAGATCTTAGTGAAAGAAATATGCGTAATGATCGACCTGATAGGATTCGTAAGTTTAAGCGCATGGTATTTAATAAGAGTGGTATAACTAACCCGAACCTATTTAGAGTTCGTGAAACGGGTCTTTTTTATTACACTACAGATGCAGAAAATAGCTTATATTCAATAGTTACAAAAAATAGTATTTCAGGACTCTTTTTTAAGGAAGTAGAGTGCTGTTGAGAATAAGATTTTTATTATTTTTTCATATCAAAAAGCTCTGAAAGCTATTGATGCCATTAAAGGTGATGTTGACCGAGAAAAAAGCTCCGCGTGTGAAGCTAGCTCTCTTATGAACCATAAAAAATGTTCACTGAATCATATACATGTACAGAAATTAGCCTCGACACGTAAATTATTTATGTCGGATAGACGACACTTGTTACCAAGTGCCGCCCTCCTAAAAACCCAGCGTGCAACTTTCACTGCACTAGGCTCAAGCCTCCACAAAGGTATCGTTTGATACCCAGCAACTTATAAAGCAGTGAGAGCAGGTTCATTCCAAGCGTTACGAGCTTGCCTTTTCGATTTTCTCCTAG
>NZ_JBGOOV010000034.1:0-49670 GCF_041439795.1 Shewanella sp. 5S214 | reverse complement strand
ATTAAATGGAATAGCTTTTCCCAGCGTGCATCGGTTAGCATAAGTCTTGGCATGGTTTGAGGTTATAGTTACTTTTGGCGAAGCAAATTATAACGCCTTGCCATGCTGTCTAAAAATCACTCTCGAAAGATCAACAGACCCTAGTAAAGAGGGCTTATAATCGTAAGCCCCCTTCAAACTAAAAAATCAATCGTCTAAGTCAGTTCTTTGTTCATCAAGGTGCCGAACAAACTTATCTTTAAACTTTTTATCTTCTGTAATGCATTCAATAACACGCTTAACCATTAAACGTTCATTAGTTACCGTTGCAACAGAATTTGCGAGTAGTCGGCTTTGTTCTTCTATAAGCAATTTAGGATCCCAACTAAATACAGCAACATTTGGTCCATTAGCCGTTTCAATATGGCATTTAAAAGTCGACAGTGACAAATAAGTACTCTGTTCAGCAGTAGAGTAAAAACTAGTCGATATTAACAAAACAACTAAACCTGTAATTATTTTCATTACCAACACTCCGTAGGTGACTTGGTACCTGTTGAGGTTAACGATATCGTTGCACAAGCGGAATCACGTGTTGCTTGTACACCAACAGCTGTTGCTGTCACGGTGTAATCATCCCCACTCAAAGTTGTATCAACCTTATAATAGGTATTTTCAACAATCCAAGGATCTGCTTTCAGCCCAAGTTTAGTCATATCAGTTGCAAAGCTTCGATGATCTAAATAGTATTGTTCTTGTAAATTAGCTACATGCATAACGCCTGCTAAGCCATCGGCACGCGCCCCCTTAGCAACAAATTGAGTGTAATTAGGGTACGCAATTGAAGCTAAAATACCTACAATCACAACGGTAATCATCACCTCAATTAATGTGAATCCTTGCTGGTATTTCATTACATTTTTACTCATTCTATTCATCTACATGATAATATATTTTATTGACTTTTAAACCGCCACGAACACACTTATTGTCACCATCAGCACATCCATCATCTGGACCTGGTTTAAGCTTAACAAATAACTCACTGCCTGCACCTACCAGATACATATATCCATCCTCACTAGAACTATGGGGCGGAATAATTACCTGCGGAGTATCTGGAATAGTATAGCCAGTTTCATAACTTGTCTGAGAGTATGAACGAGTCCCTTTATGCAAATCAAATCCATAAATACGCCCCTGACCAGTAACTAAACATTGGTTAGTTGATTGTGCTGTACCTGGTTCATAAGAAGTGAAAAACACCCGCCCTTGGATAATAGTGCCTGCGGATAAGCTTTTTTCCCCGGTGCCTGGAAAGCTATAATACCAACCTCTTTTAGTACCAAAAGCAATATTTTGTGCTTCGGTGCTTGGCGGAGTGGTTGTTACATCATAAAGATCATTTATGGTTAATGCAGCGGGGATTTCTTTACCCGTTGCCCCCGTAAATGACTTTGTAAGAATATTTCGATCTTGCAACACAAAAAACTTATCATTTCGAGCTTTGTCTAATGGATGTGGTCTGTGACCAGAGCCTACAACCACAGCATCATATGCAATCTTTTGATAAGCATTTGTTTTTGTGGTTACCCCTGATACGGTTGATGTTACTTCTGATATATTATTAAAATAGGTTTGCACAACCGTCGGTTCCGCAAAGAAACGACGATCAGTTGCCGGAGTATCACCACCTAAGCTGGCAAATTTAAACGCTGTCCACGGATTAGTAGAATCACTTGGGTTTGCTGTTGGTAAGTCCATTCGCCAAATATTGGCTCCAGTATCTGTTGCGTATATACGATCAGTCAATCTGTCATTATTACTATCAAGAACTGCGACACTATTTGGGATACTATCAACAATACCGGCCATTTTTGTCATTCCAGTCCCGCTTGCTGAACCGAATTGATGCACTAATGCACCAGTGTCAGCATTGACAATGAATACTCCACGACCTTTTGCATCATCAGAACCAACAGCAGAGCTATCTTTGGTAGATGGAGAATAACCTGCACCGAAAATAAGCACTGGTGATGCTGTGCTAGCTGAAGTATTACCACTTGGCACACCTGGAATAAAAGTAACAATAGGCTCAGCCCAAGTTTGACCAAGCTCAGCCATACCGGCAGAACTTGAGTCTATTTTCCACTTAAAAGAAGGTGAGTCGGGATTAGTAATATCAAGTGCATAATATGACTGACCACCACGTCTCATCCCGATAAATAAATAAGCTTTTTGTATTGCGCCCGAAGCAGACCGTTTTACATATGTCACAGGTGGTGTATCCATTCCATATACAGAATGAACCCCGGTTGGCACATTTGCCCTAAGCTCACGTAAATTGGGCAATAATTCATAGGGCATAAATCCCCAAGACTCAGTTACGGTATCACCAGCATCCTTAAACATGTGTACAAAGCCAGCGTTAGTTCCAACTATAATCCGTAAATCAGGTGAGCCTGCAGTACCATAATTGATAGCAAGTGGCTTAGAATGTAGAGGATCGCCCATAATATCAACACGCTTATCGATTTTTGAACCATCGGAATCTTCATCATCGACATCGACACCTTTAGCCCAATCAAACAAACCAGATAACTCAGTTTTATCTACACCCATAAATAAAGCTAATTTGTCTTCGTTGCCAATATTTGGAATGTTTATCGCAGTATTCTTTGTGAAATCTGTCAATGCTCCACCACTGCCAAAATTCCCCAAAAGCTTACGATTCGCGGTAACTTGCAGCACTGATGACGCTCCACCAATATCAACATTATTACCATCACCGCCGGAGCTTGTCGCATCACAAATAGATTGTAATGTCCAATATGAGCATGCTGAATTTTTTAAGCTCCCTGTGGCATCAAGTGCTGGATTACCATTTTTATCGACAATATCTCCAGACTTGGTGACTTTGAATTTTTTAAGGTTGCCTAACCAACGGGGGCCCTTGTTCGGTAAAAACATCGCATAGTAAACAGAGTCTAAACTCTGAGTACGGTCAAAGTTATTACTGGCAATAGAGGGAGAGGTAAAACTTGAATTAACTTCTAATATGTTTGAGAAAATCTTTTGTAATGCACCTTGAAGTGCTTGAGCACTTTTTGCAGAATAATAGTCACCGCCACCTCTTTTAGCTGTTTCTTTAAGTATAGGTGCGGCACTATCAGCCCCATCACTAAAACCAATGGTATAAGTAGTAATTAACTGATCACCCGTTATATTTGGATTGACATCATTTTTATGCATCCAACCAGCTAAAGCGGGAAGATAGTTACTAGCGTACCTATCAGATGTTTTCAAACCAGATAGTTTTAACACCTCACTGTCAGCATCGGTATCAGATGTCGGCTCACCGTCAGTAACATAGATAATATAAGCATCATTTTGACATTGTTTACCTACAAAAGGTGAAGTATATTTACCATTCACTTCTATAGTAGTATCTCTCAACGGAATTCGAGTTGGATCATCATTACCATAATAAACACCTCCACCAGCAAAATATCGATAGGCTTCATACAGATTTTCACACAACGGAGTATTACCGCCAGGTGATAATGACGAGATGGTAGTTAATAACCGCTCTTTGGTTGCATTGGTGGTGGTTGAAATACCATAAACAATCCGTCCTCCGTTACGATTGTTGGTGTTATAATTAAATACACTTAAACCAAAATCAACGCCAGGAGTCGTAACAATAGTATCTTCAATTACTCGTTGTGCCACAGACATTCGAGAATAGTTATGCTTACTTTTAGTCGAATTATACCAATTTATATACTTTTCAGTATAAATCGTGATGGGCTGACCAATACCAAAATTGGTCAATTTAGATTTAGCAATCGCGTCATCGATTTCAGACTGAGTTGATGAGTTATTAATTGGGGTATACATAACCGGTGCAGCACTGGTGCCTAAACCATCAACAGGAAAACCATTTTGAACCCCAGGATTTTTGTAACTTTGTTCCGCTATATCTTCATAACAGTCTATGATAGAAATCGCACTACCATCCGTTAATGGTAATTCTTCCCAAGCACCACTCTCACCAGTATATCGATGCTCGCGTAGAAAGCCGGTAAACATCCCATAGTTAATCAAATACTCTTGAGAGGTAGCGCACATATTTACCGAGTTTTTAAATGTTTGTTTACTTGCCGAAGTTGGTATGTTTGTACTGCTTCTTGTATAGAATAGATTGGTATTATTGGTCAGTTTGGTACCATTATTATTCACGTCCTCATTACCTCGAGGATAAGAGTCTTCAGTATAAAAGTTATTCCCCATACTTCCTGATGTATCGAAAATAATCAGTACTTGTGGTCTCGCGCCAGATCTAGCTGAAGCTTCAAATACATATAACTCAGTATCATCAGCAAAACTGATTGATGAGTAAACCAAAATAGCAAATAGTAATGCCGACTGTAATTGTTTAAAAATCATGACTAGTTATCCCCCATCAATTCTTTTTCTACACCAACAACCACAGTAACTTGCCCCATATTACTGCGGCCAAATGTTGCGGCACTTGATATTTCGACTCGACGACAAGAGATACCTTCAGTAGGCGTAATGCTTGGTTGACAACCTGTATCACCATCAGCCAAAGGAGTTAATGTACTTGACACCCCTAAATCATTATCGACAGTGGTTAACACCGCAGTCATTGTAGCCATAACGCCTGAATTGGCTAAAATAGCTTTGTCTTGAGCACCTTGTGCTGATGCCATAGCATCTATACGTTCAGCTCCGGCACCAGCCATTCTTAATGACTGCGTAGAATTAACCGCTAAAGCGACACCAATAATTGTCATCAACACCAATATAATTAAAGAGAAAAATAGCACAATACCTTGCTGTTTTTGATAAGATTTTATCATATTGTCACCTTAAAATTTTTTCACTATTTGGACCATAATATTGGCCCGAATCCATATTTTTACTAGTTATTAAGTATACGGTTTTCTAATACAATCGTTGTTGAAACAATTTTACGACGATAATTATCTTTTAATGGGCCAATTTTTTTATCACCGAGTTGATACGTTGTGTCATTGGTATAACTGCGATCTTTATCACTTGAACGTACTAATAAAAAAACTTTTAAAGAGACGATTTCATTGTCATTATCCCACATTAATGTGGTCACATTTTCTGCGGGCATATAGCTATCTGCAGTTCCGTCAGCATTGCTATCGACACCATACAGTACTCGCATATTTTCGATGCCTTCAACTAGCTGCTCCTCATTATTCATACCATTATTTATCGACAATGTACGTCGTCTTAGTACCGGAATGTCACCATCATCGCGAATAAAATAGACATGATGTTGATATTCCCAATTCCGACTATTTACAAGCCCTGGCGCTGCAGCATTGCCATCAAAAAAAACGATAGCTTTTAAAGTAGAGGCTACATAATAACGAGTAGCTGTTAGAAAGGTTGCTGGCGGGCCAATTAAACGCTTAATTTGAATCACATCGGTTTTACTATTAGGAGAAATACAAGCTAAAGATTGAGGGCTCACGCCCTGTTCATAACCCCATAGGTAACGAAAACCTGTAGGCTGAGCATTGGGAAAACTAGCATTATTTAAACCTGCGCCAACACAGTCATTTGTTACGGCTGTTGAACTAACAGTAATATTACCTGGAGTTCCAGTAAAGTCGCCCATAAAACCTAATTGGCTAAGGTCTCGCTCCAATATAGCTAATGCGATACGCCCATTTTCTTGCAGTTGGTTAAATTGGCTTGTGGTTGTGACGTTACTAGAAGACATACTAAACATGGTAAAAAGACCAGCCGTTAAAAATAGACTAATCAGCATCGCAACCATTAATTCAACAAGCGACATGCCTTGTTGACATTTAAATACTCTTATCATGTTATTATCGCCGTATTGATAGCCAAGGTACGTCGTCGATCACTGCTGCTGCCACAGTCTTTAACCACATTGGCTTGGCCTTCAGCGCCATCAGATGAAGTACGTACCCCCTTCCATGTAATAACAACGGTAACATTAGGAGCATTGACACTAATGCATGCTGTTGGTGAATCTAAGCCACCGACATTTGTATTGTCTGACGACTTTTCACTTGTGCCTAAAAATGCACGCTCCCATTGAAATAAGTCCCAATTTCTAGTTTCAATATTAGTGCAAATAACGTTTGCTCCAACCGCAACATCACAAGATTTTGCCGATACTATCGTACTGCCAGTATAGGTACCATTGTAAGTGGCTAATTGACTGCTATTGATGCGCATTCGATTAATAATATCATTGGCATAATACGAAGCTTGAGTTTGCTGGAAAGACTCAAAACTGCCTTGTTTAGAAATAATATGAAGATTAAAAATGCCAATAAGGCCTATCACCAGAATAACCAGTGAGACCATAACTTCAATCAAGGAAAATCCATTCCTTTTAGGTGACATAAGCGTCAAACCTCCTGCAAAGATCAATATTAGAGAATACGACCTTAAATTTTGTTGCGCCAAGCTAGTATTACTTAATATATAGATGATAGCTGAGTTAAATGTAATCAGATAGTATCAATTTTGTATATTAAGCATGATTAATAGCTCGAAATATTTTATTGGTATTATACTCGGTTCATTTTTTAAGTACAAAAAACCCGCAACCTAAATTAAGTTGCGGGTTAATATTTTTATCGTATTGAAATTAAACAAATAACTAACGTTATTGTGAACGTAACAATTAACGCAATTCTGCAGGTACGGCGAAAACGGTATCTTCTTTACGGCCTTCAACTTCAGTTATCACACTCGGTGCTAATGTCGCTATCGCGTTAACAACTTGTTGAACTAACACTTCAGGCGCTGAAGCACCGGCTGTGACAGCGACTTTCTTTACGCCGTTAAACCATGCAGCTTCTACATCAGCAGCGGTATCAACTAAATAAGATTGAGTACCGTTTTTTTCAGCCAGTTCACGCAAACGATTTGAATTAGAACTGTTTTTAGAACCAACAACAATCAGTAAGTCCACTTCTGCAGACATACTACGTACTGCATCTTGACGATTTTGAGTTGCGTAGCATATGTCATCTTTACGGGGCCCTTCAATTGAAGGAAAACGTTGCTGTAATGCACTGATGATATCTAAAGTGTCATCAACAGACAGTGTGGTTTGAGTAACAAAACATAAGTTCTGAGGATTATTAACCTGAAGATTATTAACATCTTCAGGTGATTCAATAAGATAAACACCACCTTTAGGGTTATCGTATTGTCCCATTGTGCCTTCAACTTCTGGGTGCCCTTGATGGCCAATCAAAATGCACTCGATACCTTTACGACTTGCACGAGTGACTTGCAAATGCACCTTTGTTACTAAAGGACAGGTAGCATCAAATACTTTTAGACCGCGATCTTTGGCTTCTTTTCTTACTGCCTGAGATACACCATGGGCACTAAAAATAACAATGCTGTTATCTGGAACCTGATCAAGTTCATCGATAAAAAGCGCACCACGCTGTTTTAGATTTTCAACCACATAGCGATTATGTACCACTTCATGGCGAACATAAATTGGTGGTTCAAATAATTCTAAAGCACGCTCAACAATACTGATTGCACGATCAACCCCAGCACAAAAACCGCGAGGATTAGCCAACAAAATACTCAGTTCAGGAGACGTCGGATCAACTTTTAACATGTGATACCTTTTTAATCAGTTATAACACTGACCACTTCAAGCTCAAACGTAAGCGTGCGTCCAGCAAGTGGATGGTTTAAATCGACAGTAATTGAGTCACCAGCCGTATCACGAACAATACCCGGTATTTCACTACCACCAGGGCCTGCAAAACTGACGATGACACCGTCTTCAAGCTTCATATCAGCTGGAAAACGGCTTCTGTCCATATAATGGATTGCATCTGGATTTGACTCACCAAAAGCATCTTTTGCCGCTAAGGTAAACTTGTGCTTATCACCTTCACTCAAGTCTTTAAGTTCATCTTCAAAAGCCGGACTTAAGCTACCGTCACCAATATTAAAACGCGCCGGTTTGCCCGATGCTTTAGTACTGTCGGCGGTCGATCCGTCTTCTAATAAAATATTCATATGGCACACCAATGAGCGACCATCTTGTTTAGTTAAATCTGTCACAGTTAATCTTGCTCCTTTGGTGACTTTGCATCTGGTCTAAATGATTCCCAAATGATCAGTACTGCACCCACAAATATACCTGAATCGGCAATGTTAAACGCTGGATAATGGTTGGTTTGCCAGTAGAAATCGATAAAATCAACGACAAAGCCATGCATTAAACGATCAACTAAATTACCCAATGCGCCACCAATAACTAAGGTAAAGGCTAAATTACTCCGCCACATCGTGTGTGACTGTTTACGTAGCCATATGGTGAGTAAAGTACTAAAGCCGAGGGCTATAATAGTAAAGAACCAACGTTGCCAGCCACCAGCATCACTTAAAAAACTGAACGCAGCGCCATAGTTTCGCACATAAGTGAAATTAAAAAATGGCAGCAGTTTGATAGACTCATACAATTCAAAATTGGCCAAAACCCATTGTTTAGATAGCTGATCGGCTAAAAACACCAATGCAGCTACCCAATACCAACGCAAGCCACTGTCTTTCCATGTTAATGGCACAGTACTCATTGTGTTACTTCCTTAAGCAAAATTGCGTTGTTCGCCTTCACCTTCAATATTGGTCACACAGCGTTGACACAATGTTGGGTGAGATTCAATGGTGCCAACTTCTTCACGATAGTGCCAGCAACGCTCGCACTTCTCTGCCGAACTTTTGGCTACCACTAGCTTAAGTGAGCTTAATTCTGTTTCGATGGCGTCATCACCGGCTTGTGACATATCCGCCACGGCCGCTTTTGAAGTAATAAGGATAAAACGCAACTCATCACCCACCTTGGCGAGTTCAGCCGCTAAATCAGCATCAGCAAACAATGTGACTTCAGCTTCTAATGAACCACCAATACGCTTGTCACGACGCGCTTGTTCAAGCACTTTGTTGACTTCATTACGGACAGTTAATAGTTTTTCCCAATAATCATCACTTAAATCACTGTCAAGCGTTACCGCTTCTAGGCCTTGATACCATTCTTGAGTAAACACATACTTTTCACGCTTACCTGGTAGCTGCTGCCAAACTTCGTCGGCGGTAAAGCTTAAGATTGGCGTCATCCAACGAACCATAGCTTCGGCAATATGATAAAGCGCAGATTGACAACTACGACGAGCATGACCTTCTTGCTTCGCGGTGTACTGGCGATCTTTAATAATATCAAGATAAAAACTGCCTAGCTCAACAGAGCAGAACTGCATCAATTTTTGGGTCACTTGGTGGAAGTTGTATTGATCATACGCTTCGATAATTTCTTGTTGCAGTACCGCTGCACGGCGAACAACCCAACGATCTAATGCGACCATGTCTTCTGAGGCAATCATGTCTGTTTCTGGGTTAAAACCATTTAGATTCGCTAACAAGAAACGAGCAGTATTACGAATACGACGATATGCGTCAGCACTACGATTTAAAATTTCATCAGATACGGTCATTTCGCCACTGTAATCCGTTGCGGCAACCCATAAGCGTAAAATGTCAGCCCCAAGCTTATTGATCACTTGTAGTGGCGCTATCACGTTACCAACAGATTTTGACATCTTACGGCCTTTACCATCAACGGTAAAACCATGAGTCAACACTTGCTTATAAGGTGCAGTACCATTCATCGCCGTTGAAATCATCAATGATGACATAAACCAACCACGGTGCTGATCGCTCCCTTCTAAATACAAATCAACGCCATGACCATGAAACTCTGGGCGCGCAGCAACAACAGATGAGAATGATGAACCTGAGTCAAACCATACATCTAATGTGTCAGTCACTTTACGATACTGTTCTGCTTCATCACCGAGTAACTCACTGGCATCTAAATCCCACCAAGCTTGAATACCCTGTTGTTCAATGCGATGCGCGACACGTTCCATTAGTGAAACACTGTCTGGATGCAATTCATCGGTTTCACGGTGAACAAATAAGGTGATCGGTACGCCCCAAGTACGCTGACGAGAAATACACCAGTCGGGACGATTTTCAACCATTTTTTCGATACGGCTTTGACCCCAATCAGGGATCCACTTGGTTTGCTCAATTTCTTTTAATGCTTGCGAGCGTAAACCATGGTTATCCATAGAGATAAACCACTGTGGCGTAGCACGGAAAATAATCGGTGTTTTGTGGCGCCAGCAATGTGGATAACTATGACGATAAGCAACATGCAGCAATAACGCGCCTTTTTCTTCTAACAGCGCAACCACATTGGCGTTGGCTTTAAAGACATGCTGACCGGCAAAAAATTCAGTATCAGCTTTATAAACCCCATTATCGCCAACGGGGTTTGCCACTTCTAAACCGTATTTTTGACCAACGATAAAATCGTCCTGACCATGCCCTGGTGCGGTATGTACAATACCAGTACCCGCGTCAGTCGTAACGTGATCGCCTAAAATGGCTGGCACATCGAACGCATAAAATGGGTGGTTAAAACGCATTAACTCAAGCTCTGCGCCCTTTACTTCACCTAAAATGATGTGTGACTCTGCAGCGTAACGCTCAAGGCAAGACTCGACTAAAACTTGGGCTAAAATCAATGTGGTGGTTTTGCCATCTTTAACAAATTCCACCAAGCTATAATCTAGCTCAGGGCTTAATGCTAACGCACGGTTAGCAGGAATCGTCCAAGGAGTTGTAGTCCAAATAGCCATGGCCACTGGTTTAGCATAATTTTCAACGCCAAATTTAGCTGCAACTGCTTGGCTATCAACTGCCACAAAAGCCACGTCGATGGCTGGCGATGTTTTATCTTCGTATTCAACTTCTGCTTCAGCTAGCGCTGAACCACAATCGGTACACCAATGCACAGGCTTAACACCTTTGTGCAAATGACCGCTATCAATCACTTTTGCCAATGAACGAACGATATTTGCTTCAGTTGAAAAATCCATTGTGAGATATGGGTTTTGCCAATCACCTAATACACCTAAACGAATGAAGTCATCACGCTGACCTTCAACTTGAATAGCGGCATATTTACGACATTCTTCACGAAACTCTGCCGCAGAAATTTTGACGCCAGGCTTGCCGACTTTTTGCTCAACTTTTAGCTCAATAGGTAGTCCATGACAATCCCACCCAGGAATATAAGGCGCGTCAAAACCAGACATGGTTTTTGACTTAATAATGATGTCTTTAAGAATTTTGTTTACAGAGTGACCAATATGAATGCTGCCATTGGCGTATGGAGGGCCATCGTGCAGAATGAAAGGTTTACGGCCGATACGGCTTTCACGGATCTGTTGATACAGTCCATCTTGCGTCCAGCTATTTAACATTTCTGGCTCGCGATTTGCCAAATTACCGCGCATCGGAAACTCTGTTTCCGGCAAATTCAAAGTAAATTTATAGTCGCTCATTGATCCCATACCATTATTTAAAGCTGATTCATTTCAGCTAGCATCGTTGCTAAATAAAGCGCGAGCTTCATTTGCATCATTTAAAATCTGTTTTTTTAGCGCGTCCAGTGACTCAAAAGGTTGTTCATCACGGATCTTTGCCACTAATTCTACTTCCACTCGTTTACCGTATAAATCACCGGTAAAATCAAACAAATGGACTTCTAATCTGCAGGTTTGACCATTAACAGTGGGCCTGAAGCCCACATTAGCCACTCCATCATATATATCACTGCCATCCCAGTACAAACGAACGGCAAAGACGCCTCGAATCGGTACCACATGTCGCTTTAACGCGATGTTAGCGGTTGGAAAACCGATCGTACGGCCTAATTTTTGTCCGTGAGCAACCTTACCACTTAAAATGAAAGGATGGCCAAGTAAACGCCTTGCTTGCTCCAAGTTTCCTAACGCCAATTGCTCTCTTACCGCAGTAGAGCTTACTCGCGACGAGCCAACAACAAAACTTTGGGTACTGACAACGGTAAAGCCAAACTTCTTACCCGCTGCAACAAGCATTTCGAAATTACCTAAACGACGTTTACCAAAGCAAAAATCATCACCAACAACCAAATATTTAACGCCAAGCTTATTGACTAATAACTCTTCAATAAAGGCTTCAGCAGGTTGATTAGCAAAAGCTTCAGTAAAATTGATACAAAGTAGTCGATCAATCTTCAGCTCGTCTAGTAACCTTATTTTATCACGAAGGAGACTAAGTCGAGCCGGTGCATCAGCACCTCGGAAGCGTTCTTGCGGTTGAGGCTCAAACGTCATTAACGTTGCGGGTAATTGAAAGTGATGCGCTTTACTCACCAAGCTACTGATCACTTGCGCATGGCCACGATGGACACCATCAAAATTCCCAATGGTCAAAACACAACCATGATGAGAAGGTAAAATATTGTGTATACCGCGGATTAATTCCATTACGCTCAATACTGCCTATTGCAAATCGGCAGATTATATACCCAAACCAATGTCAGATGCGAGTTTCAACCTGAGATTATTACAGCCGATTTAGGATATTCTGCCGATACTCGCCCTGCCATTCGAATAGGATAATTTATCTCTGACGTTTAATTTTCCAAGGTCGAACACCCAACACAAGCAAACTCAACAGATAAATAACTGCGCCGCCAACAATAAGCTCAATTAACATAAACATCCGCTCAAAAGTGTGCCATTCAAGCCATATGCTTTGTTGTGGCATAAAATACACAAGTGCAATAGTCATCAATGCTGTAGAAATGATCACTTTAAATGAAAAAAACAAGGTTTGTCGGCTCATTTGATAAACGCCCGCCTTATGCAAACCTCTGTATAACAAGCCAGCATTCAACAACGCAGACATTGATGTCGCAATAGCTAACCCCACATAACCAAATGGAATCGCAAAAATAAGGTTAAAGGCCATATTACTCACCATGGCAATGATGCCATATTTAACCGGTGTTTTAGTATCTTGGCGCGAATAGTATCCCGGCGCTAACACTTTAATCATCATAAAACTTAATAAACCACAACCGTATGCAACCAAGCTGTACGATGCCATTTCAACGTCATTAACGCTAAATGCACCTCGCATAAACAGCACCATTAACATGGGTTTAGCCAGAACGATTAATCCTAACATAGCCGGAGTCCCCAGTAGCAAAATGGCTTTAACCCCCCAATCCATAGTGTGATTAAAGCCACTGCCTTCGGCATTCACATGTTTTTGTGACAGTGCAGGGAGAATAACAGTCGCGATCGCAATACCAAATAAGCCTAAAGGAAACTCCAATAGTCGATCGGCGTAGTAGAGCCAACTTATCGACCCTGTCATCAAAAAACTGGCAATAAAAGTGTCAAACAATAAATTGATTTGTGATACCGACACCCCGAATAATGCAGGGATCATCAAAGTTCTGATTTTCACTACGCCAGGATGATTCCATCCCCATGAAGGTTTAACGAGCGCTTTCTCACGGATCAAAAATGGGATTTGGAACAAAAATTGAATAAGGCCGCCAAAAAATACCCCCCAAGCTAAGCCAATCTCAGGATTTTCTAACGTATGTGCATACCATAAAGCCACGGTAATGATGGCCACATTTAAGAAGACCGGCGTAAACGCTGACACAGCAAAGCGTCCGCGAGTATTGAGAATTGAGCCCGCTAATGCAGTGAAGGTAATAAACCATAAATACGGGAAGGTAATTTTTAACATCACTGAAGCAAGTTCAAACTTTTCAGCATTAGGGCCATCATTTAGCCAATCGACAAACCAGCCACCGCCAAAAAGTGCTGCAAGCACTGGTGAACACACAACGCCAACTAAGGTTACAATCGTAACCAGTACCCCTAAGGTACCTGCAACCTTACTTAACAACTCACGAGTATCTTCTGGAGTCATTTTTTCCTGATACTCAGTCAGTACCGGCACGAACGCCTGTGCAAAAGCACCTTCAGCAAATAAACGTCTTAAAAAATTAGGGATTTTATTAGCAAAAAAGAACACATCAGCACTACTACCGGCTCCCATAAGATTCGCAATAACCACATCACGGACCAAGCCTAATACTCGAGAAATCAATGTCATAACACTAACTATTAGACCTGATTTAAATAATTTTTTGCTCAAACAGCCCCCTGAAACGTGGTTACTTCTAAGAAATTAATGGGATTTATAACAAATATTCTATTCTAACCCTGTCACACAGACCAAAGAGCTGGTAGAATTGCGCCACATATTACACGAGTTGGGTTGAAGTTTGGCATGCTAGGTTGGATTAATTTATCTTTATGATGATTATTCAGCTGTAGTCGTTGACAAGGCGACAAAAAGCAGGCATATTCCTCGGCCTTAAAAGTATCAAATCCAGTTTTTAGGAGTTGCACCTTGGCTAATAGCAAGTCTGCAAAGAAGCGCGCGCTTCAGTCTGAAAAGCGTCGCCAGCATAACGCTAGCCGTCGCTCTATGTTACGTACATACGTTAAAAAAGTCATCGCTGCTATCAAAAGTGGTGACCATAAAGCGGCTACAGAAGCATTCGCTACTGCACAACCAATTGTTGACCGTATGGCGACTAAAGGTCTTATTCACAAGAATAAAGCCGCTCGTCAGAAGGCACGCTTAAACGCAAAGATCAAAGCTATCGCAGCTTAGTTTTTTGTAGTTTAAGTTTCCAAAAACCGGCTTAGGCCGGTTTTTTTATATCTACATTTTACCCGCTTGTTTTTCCTTATGATAATTTAACACTCCTCAATTAATACAATCGCTCACCATGAGTATCCGCAGCCTCTTTAACACTTATCTAAAAATAACCACTCATTGTTTAGCGGTAAATTGATTTACTCATTTCTAACAGTTCTAACAGTTCTAACAGACACATAGACCTAAGCGCTCTCAAAAGAATGATATACAGGCTCATTGAACGGATAACAGATGGTAAATAGCAACGCTAAATACTGAAAAGATATTGAATTTATTAGAGTACGAGATAATTGATTTGATCTCATTGATAACGATAATCAATGGTAGTAATCATCATGCTATAGAATATAAGGCTTGTAAGAAAAGGCAGTATTCGATTGATGTGAAAGAGTAAAGCATAATATTAGTAGCAAAAACTAAACGTCTTAACTAAGGCATCAATAAATAAGATGTGCCCGTTAAGACGTTTGCGGAGTCAGTTTAATAACAATACATATTATTTAATACTTGAATTAACTCTTTTACCTCATCACTTTTTAACGAATAAAAAACGGTTTGCGCCTCTTTCCTAGTACAGACTAATTTGTCTTTACGAAGCCATGCCAAATGTTGAGATAAAGCAGATTGACTTAGCCCCAACTTCTTATTCATTTCACCAACACACATTTCACCTTCATTAAGAAGATGACACAAAATAAACAGTCTACGTTCATTTGCTAATGCTTTTAGCAATACGACCGCATGATCTGCTTGCTGTTGCATTTTATCTATATCCATCACGCGCTCTTCTCCTTCATCTAACCCCGCACTAATATAGCGTTCCCTTACAAATAGAGTCGGGACATAAAGCACACTTTTTGGTAGATTGTTGTAAAAAATGAGACTTAGCTAAAATAATCAAAGGAAACTCATGAAAAACTATCAAAGAGCAACACTCATCGGAGCCATATTTACCACTCTACTCGGGTGTCAAACCCCCGTACCCACTAAAATGAGTGATGCCAGTTTAGTTATCAATAATTCAGATGATGCCAAAATCAGTCAACAATTGGCTAAGCAAGCTTTATCATCACGTTTAAGTTATGACATTGTTGAATCGCTTACCGTAGAAGTAGGTCCACGATTAGCGGGTACAGACAAAGACATCATGGCCGTTGATTGGGCGATGGAAAAACTGTGGTCGCTAGGATTTGATAAAGTATATAAAGAGTCGGTTCAAGTTCCTGCTTGGTCTAGAGGCAGCGCACACGCGAGTATCGTAGCGCCTTATGAGCAACCTTTGGTCGTGACAGCTTTAGGTGGCAGTGTTGCAACCCCAGTTAACGGAATTCAAGCACAGATTGTACGCTTTGACAGTTTAGAAGAGTTATCCAATGCATCGCCTGGGCGCATTGAAGGCAAAATAGTGTTTATTGACCGTAAAACTGAACGCCACATTACTGGTAAAGGTTATGGCAAGGCTGTTGGTGGCCGCTCTCGAGGAGCCATTGTTGCGGCCCAAAAAGGAGCCTTAGCAATTGTTATCCGTTCCATTGGCACAGATCATGACAGAATGGCACACACAGGAATGATGCGTTACGAAGAAGGAACGCCTAAAATTCCTGCCGCAGCAATGTCTAACCCTGATGCAGATTTGATTAATGCCATGTTAAAGCGTAATCCTAACATCACCCTATCACTGAATATGACCTCAGAAAATTTAGGTATTGCGACATCTTATAATGTTATAGCCGAAGTCACTGGAAGCAGTAAACCAGATGAAATCGTTCTTATCGGTGCTCATCTTGATTCGTGGGATGAAGGCACAGGTGCAATTGATGATGGTGCAGGTGTGGCGATTGTTACCACCGCAGCTAAACTCATTCAAGACTTACCGCAAAAACCTGCACGTACTATTCGAGTGGTATTATACGCAGCTGAAGAAGTGGGTTTAGTTGGTGGTAAAGCCTATGCAGCGCAACATGCTGATGAGTTAGGCAAGCATTATATTGCGGCGGAATCTGATTTTGGTGCAGGACCTATTTATAAAATTGATTTTAATGTTAACCCCGCCACATTCGAGCAAGTGAAACAACAACACTCTGCCATAACACTTAATGGGGTTGAGCTTGGCAATAATAACGCTTCAGGCGGACCGGATGTGTCGATGCTACCCGCATTAGGTGTACCGGTTGCTTCATTGAACCAAGATGGCACGGACTACTTTGATTATCACCACACGCCGAATGATACATTAGATAAAATTGATCCTAAGAAACTGGCACAAAGTGCAGCAGCTTATGTCCAATTTGCCTACATGATGGCACAATCGGAAATTGATTTAAGACCTGTTACCGAGCAAAAAGACCAACACTAGCGAGTTGTAGCGCTATTAAGTTCAATTGAGCTCAGAATTTGATGACTAAAAAGCCCTTGTTTAAGGGCTTTTTTATTGGCTAATCCATTGGACTTAAAGTTTTACTTTTGTTCGGCGCGTAAAAATACAGGCTCTGTGGGAGTCGACTGCGCTTCGCTGTAGTAATAGCCTTCAAGATCAAACTCAGTTAATTGCTTAACAGAAGTGGGATTAGTATCAATAATATAGCGCGCCATCAAACCACGAGCTTTTTTGGCATAAAAACTAATCACTTTAAATTGGCCCTTTTTGCAGTCTTTAAACACAGGGGTAATTAGCTGACCTTGAAGTTGTTTTACTTTGACAGACTTAAAGTACTCATTAGAGGCTAAGTTAACAATGATATCATCGCCCTGCTCTTTCAATGCTTGATTAACAGCTTCTGTAATCGTTTCTCCCCAGAAAGCATACAAGTTATTACCTTCAGGGTTTGCCAGTTTAGTGCCCATTTCTAAGCGATACGGTTGGATTAAATCTAGTGGTTTAAGTAAGCCATACAAACCAGATAAAATACGTAAATGTTTTTGACTAGAAGCCATTTGTGACTCAGATAAATTATCTGCATCAAAGCCTGTATACACATCACCTCTAAAGGCAAAAATGGCCTGCTTAGCATTATCTAAGGTAAACGGTGGCTGCCAATCAGCAAACCGAGCGGCATTCAGCCCTGCTATTTTATCACTCACCTTCATCAAGCTGGCAATATCCATGGGAGTTAATTCACGGCAAACATCAATCAACGCTTGGCTTTGTTTTAGAAAGCGCGGCTGAGTATGGGTATTAGAAATAGGTGAATGTTCAAAATCTAATGTTTTCGCAGGTGAAACTAAAACCAACATAAGTAAGCTCCGGATAAAATCATAACGTCATCATACTGAACTGATATAAAAAAACCATGCCGCATTAGCATGGTTTTTTCGATTGAGCTATTCGAGTAAACACTCTATACCCGAGTTTATTTCTTTATAGGCTCTGAAGAATTAGGCCAAATTTTTTCTTCTAATTGATCGGCTAACTCTGGAAATTTACTGGTATCAAATACCGGATCGATACCCGCATCAATCTGTTCCCGATAGTCGTTAATAACTCGAATCGCTAGGCCAGACAACAACAATAAGGCCACAATGTTAACAATAGCCATTAATCCCATTGATACATCGGCTAAATCCCATACTAGACTGATTTTAGCCAGTGAACCGAACATCACCATACCTAAAACAACTACGCGAAATATAGGCAAAGCTTTTTTACTATTACCAGACAGGAACATGACATTAGTTTCTGCGTAAGAATAGTTCGCAATAATAGACGTAAAGCAGAAAAGTAAAATGGCAAAGGCAATAAATGCTCCCCCCCAATCACCCACATGGCTGGTAAGTGCACTAATCGTTTTCGCAATGCCATCTGAACTAGATGCTGCATCACCAGACAATAAAATAATTGCAGCCGTTGCAGTACAAATAACAATAGTATCGACAAATACACCCATCATTTGCACAAAACCTTGCGATGCTGGGTGATTAGGATTTGGAGATGCGCTGGCAGCCACGTTTGCTGCACTTCCCATACCTGCTTCGTTTGAAAATAATCCTCGAGCAATACCGGCTTGCATTGCTTGAGCAACACTATAAGCAACACCACCAGCAGCGGCTTCTTGCCAACCAAATGCACTGTTAATAACTAACATGAAAATGTCAGGTAACTTCTCAATATTCATCCCAACAACAACAAATGCTATAGCAATATAAGCAATCGCCATAACAGGTACAATGAGCTCAGATGCTTTAGCCACTTTTTTAAGGCCACCTACAATGACAAACGCACTGCAGATAACAATACCAATACCGATATATAGTGGTTCAAAACCAAAAACTTGAGTCATTGCACCAGTAATGGTATTGGCTTGAACAGCATTAAATACAAGACCAAATGCTAAAATTAGGAAGATAGAAAAAACCACGCCCATCCAACGCTGACCAAGGCCTTTCTCCATATAATAAGCTGGACCGCCACGGTATTGACCATCACCATCTTTGACTTTATAAACCTGAGCAAGAGTCGACTCTATCATCGCAGTAGCCATACCCAATACTGCTATAGCCCACATCCAAAACACGGCACCAGGCCCTGCTGTTCCAATTGCAACCGCGACACCAGCCATATTACCAGCTCCGACACGTGCAGCCATACTGGTACAAAAAACTTGAAATGATGATAAGCCATGCTTACCTGGACGGCGGCTAATCGCGAGTACTTTAATACCGTGCACAAAATGGGTAATTTGAATAAAACCAAGACGAATAGTAAAAAATAACCCTGCTCCCACCAACCCATAAACCAATAATTTGCCCCAAAGCAGGCTATTCATGAAATTAACAATCGTCTCTAACATTGCCATATTGTCTAATCTTCCCCGTTATAAGGTTATTTTTCTGTATCAGGCCATTGCACTGAATATAAAACACATAAGGCACAGACCAAGCACGTCATGTGCAAGCTGCTATGTGTAAAACGGTAATACTAATAAAAGTACCTATATAAAGTCGCCATTATAAAAGGTTATGGTCGTGGATTAATAGGTATTGATCACTCAGGACTACGAATGCTAAAGCTACGTTACCTAGCATACACATCGATTAAGTAAATGAAACGTTGCAATAACATCAACAAAACAAAAATTAACAAGTGATCTCAGTCACACTTTATCATTTCTACTATTAATGCTCTATGTTTAAAAAGCATTTGAATCGTTATTAAATTTCAAGTAATTAGCGACAAATCAACAATAAATGCGATCGAAACCAAACCTCATTACTCAGAAATTAGATAAAGGCCACATTATTGTAACTAAATTACAGATACAGTGTTCTCAAAGAAGGTTAAATAAGTTTTTCACTTTTAATAGAGGTCACTATGACTAACCCAAATGAAATCATCGCGCTAAAAAAATACGTAAGAGCAACGAACTTCCTTGCGACATCGCAGATTTATCTGAAGCAAAACGTACTTTTTAAGCGTCCGTTACAACATACAGATATCAAACCTCGTCTACTCGGTCACTGGGGAACATGTCCTGGTATTAACTTTGTCTACGCGAACGTTAACCGTCTTATTGTTAAGCATAAGCGTGAATTCATTTACCTTGTTGGTCCTGGCCACGGTTTCCCAGCGGTGCAAGCTAACTTATTTGTTGAAGGTTCACTTAGTCATTTCTATCCTGAGACCATTCCATTCACAGAAACAGGTATCGAAGATATCTGTAAAAAATTCTCAGCAGCCTACGGCTATCCATCACATGCAAACCCAGAAGCTCCAGGCCAAATATTAGAAGGTGGTGAGCTTGGTTATTCACTTTCTGTCGCTTGGGGCTCTGTATTAGATAACCCAAATCTTATTGCCGCTTGTTTGATCGGTGACGGTGAAGCGGAAACCGGCCCATTAGCGGCATCTTGGTATGCTAACCGCTTAGTCTCTCCTGAGCATAACGGTGCGGTTCTGCCAATCGTCCATATTAACGGTTATAAGATCTCAGGTCCAACCCGTATGGGCCGCATGAGCCATGAAGAACTGGATCTCGAATTCCGTGGCCTTGGTTATCACCCCATCATAGTTGATGATGAAATGGAAACGGACATCTTTGAACAAATGACAGCGGCAATGGACTTGTCTTATGAAATGATCACTGACATTCAACGTCGAGCTCGTTCCGGTGAAGACGTTGTCAAACCCCGCTGGCCAGTTATTTTAATGAGAACAGCTAAAGGTTGGACGGGTACAGCTGAATATGATGGCAAAAAATTAGCCGGTAACTGTGAATCTCATCAAGTGATTGTCAGCAACTGTGCTAAAGATAAAGGCCATTTAGAAGCACTCAATACATGGTTAGCCAGCTATAAGTTTGATGAGCTAGTACAAACGACTGAAAGCGGCGAACTGATATTTGATAAAGACATCATGTCATTAATGCCACCAAAGGATTTATGCTGTGGTCGCCAACGTTTAAGTTATGGCGGTGAAGTCGTTCGCGCTTTAACGAATCCAGATTTAAGTAAACTAGGTTATGGTGCTGAAACACCTCGTGGCCATCGTGGTTTTTCAATGTTGAAAATGGGAGAATGGATGCGTGATGCATTCAAACTGAACCGCGATCAACGCAACCTACGTATTTTCAGTCCAGATGAAACTTATTCAAATCAGTTACAAGCTGTATTTGAAGAAACAGATCGTTCATGGCAATGGCCTATAGAAAGCTGGGACCAAGATATGTCGCGCGATGGCCGCGTGATTGAGTTGTTATCTGAAAACTTGTTATTTGGTATGTTACATGGCTACACAGTAACCGGCCGTCACGGTATGTTCCCTACTTATGAATCTTTTTCTCAGGTAGTGTCATCAATGGCTGACCAATACTGTAAATATGTCCATGCCAGCCAAGGGATCCATTTCCGTAAGCCAATTCCAGCATGTAACGTAGTATTGTCATCGTTATTAGAACGTCAAGATCACAACGGTTACTCTCATCAGAACCCATCATTCCTAGGCGCGATGTTAGAGAAGCACCCAGAAATTATCTCTGCTTACTTGCCAGCAGATGCAAACAGCACCTTGGTATATACCGAAAAAGCTTATGCTGACAGAGACAAACTGAATATTATTGTTGCGGGTAAAAAATCTTTACCTCAATGGTTATCTTTAGCTGAAGCTCGTCAACAAGCTAAAGATGGCATGATGGTATGGGATTTCGCCTCAGATACCAATCCTGATGTGGTACTAGCTGGTTGTGGTGATTATGCAACTCAAGAATGTATGGCTTCTTTAGTTCTCATTCGTGAAATACTACCAAGAGTACGTATCCGTTTTGTCAGCGTGTCAGAACTTCACAGTAGCGGTTTAGGCAGCCTTGAATTTCAAAGCAAACCTTGGATGATGGATGAAGTATTTACCCAAGATAAAGGTGTGGTATTTAATTACCATGGTTATCCAAATACCATCAAGAAATTGGTCTTTGATTATAAAGGTAACCGTCGTTTCCGTATTAAAGGTTATGAAGAAGAAGGTTCAACGACGACACCATTTGATATGGGAGTGCGTAACGGTACATCTCGCTATCACTTAGTGATCGATATGGCTTACAAATTATTCCAGCAAGGTGTGATTGATGAAACACAACATGTGACCATCACCACAGATATGTTGCAACGATTAGTTGACCATAAGAACTACATCAAAGCCAATGGTGTGGATCCAGAAGAAATCGAAAACTGGGTATGGACTCGTTAAACTAACTTATTATTAGACCAAAAATACGCCTTCTGGGCGTATTTTTATTTTCACCCCCCAAATATGCTCATTAGAGGCATAAAAAGCAAAAACATTAAAAATCAGTACTATATTCACAATTACTCCCCAATCAATGCCAAAATAAAACAATCACACTTAGCTTATGATTTTACTTACTTTTTCTATGTCGCTTCAATTTTATTGCACTGGTATTTTACCGACCATTACCAAAAATTAATCTTTTTTACTATGGAAAAACATCTAATTACCACCCATACTTGCGCCGCTGACTAAAATACAAAGGAACACCACATTAAGCGTCAGCAATGCATGAAGATAACAACTCCGTTACATGCATATTTGGTGGAGTAAAATAACAATGGACTATAAAAATATGATGAAGAACACATTAAAAGTAGTATTACTCACATCTATGTTGCCTTTCGCTGCATCTGCTGCTCAAGAATTAACACCTTGGTACGTTGGTGGTGGTTTAGGCGTCAATAACTATGAACCAAACTGTGACCAAAAAACCATGAAAGTGTGTGGTGAAGATGACCCATATGCTTGGGACGTATTTGGTGGCTATTTATTTAACGAATATGTCGGAATTGAATTAGGTTATCGTGACCTTGGCCGCGCAGAATGGACTGATTATTCAAACAAACGTAATGATGTTGGTGTTCGTGGTATGTCATTAGGTTTTGTTGGTTTTTACCCATTAGCTGACAAGTGGAGCTTATCTGCTGAAGCCGGTGCATTAAACTACTTAATCTCCAACAAAAAAGAATACAACACTGAATATTATAGTGATAGCGGTATTGCACCATATTTAGGTGCTGGTGTTGGTTATAACTTTACTGATAACCTAAAGTTACAAGCTAAATACCGTCGTTATGAAAATCTTGACGAAGAAAAGTGGAATACACTTTCAATGGAAAGTAACTATTGGGGTCTTGAGCTAAGTTATCGTTTTGGTACTAGCGCTCCTGCTGCAGTTGTTGCTCCAGTAGTGGCTCCAATTGTTGCTGTAACACCTGGTGATGCTGACAAAGATGGTGTTAAAGATAACATGGACAAATGTCCAAATACTCCTTTAACACACAAAGTTGATGCTACAGGTTGTACTGTTTATGAAAACATCACCACTAAGCATGACTTAGGTGGTATTTTGTTTGCTAATGACTCAGCAGAGATCCGTGCAGGCTCATTTGCTGATTTAGAAAAACTAGCAGATTTCATGAACAAATACCCACAACATACTGTATCTATCGGAGGCCATGCGTCTAACGTAGGTAAAGCAGAATACAACATGAAGCTTTCTGAGCGTCGTGCTGTAGCGGTTGCAAATGCACTGAACACAAAGTATGGCATTAGCAAAAGCAGAATCAATGCTGTTGGTTACGGTATCACTCAACCTGTTATGCAAGGTAGCTCAGCTGAAGCTAACCGTGTTAACCGTCGTATCGAAGCTATCGTGACGGGTACCGAAAAACGCGCAGTATTACGTTAATTGTAATATTGATACGCTATACTTTAAAAGTCGCTGCTTGCAGCGGCTTTTTTATTTTAAGAACAACCTAATAAGCCTTACAACAGTGGCTGACACTGACACTCAGGTAATAGAATTGGAACTCTGCACCGTATAAACTAACCAATTCTGTCTATTTAACGACAATAATGGCTTTAAATAAGCGAAAATAACGGAAAATTTGGTAATTTTTTTACAAATAAAGTTGGAATAATCCCTAAAATCGCTTCTAATAAAGGCATTGATCTATTTTCATTGCTTATCGAGAGGAAATTTCCATGGCCAATGCACTCGCGCAACTCAAATCATTCACTACCATCGTTGCTGATACTGGCGACATAGAGGCAATTAAGCGTTATCAGCCTGAAGATGCCACAACTAACCCGTCGCTAATCTTGAAAGCCTCACAAATCCCTGAATACGCTTTTCTTATCGAAAATGCGATTGAATGGGCAAAAACCCAAAGCCAAAATGTTGAACAACAGATCGAAGATGCTGGTGATAAACTGGCTGTCAATATTGGTGTTGAAATTTTAAAGTTAGTACCAGGCCGTATCTCAACGGAAGTCGATGCTCGCTTATCATTTGACAAACAAGGCTCAATTGACAAAGCGCACAAGCTAATCAAATTATACCAAGACGCTGGTATAGACAAATCGCGTATTCTGATAAAACTAGCTTCAACTTGGGAAGGTATTTGCGCTGCAAAAGAACTTGAACAAGAAGGGATAAACTGCAATCTAACATTACTATTTAGCTTTGCTCAAGCAAGAGCTTGTGCCGAAGCTGGCGTATACTTGATTTCACCTTTTGTTGGTCGCATCTTAGATTGGTATAAAAAAGACACAGGTCAAGATTACACAGCACAAACCGATCCTGGCGTAGTCTCTGTTACTGAGATATATAACTACTACAAGCAGCACGGCTATAACACTGTTGTAATGGGTGCCAGTTTCAGAAATATCGGTGAAATTATTGAGCTTGCTGGTTGTGATCGTCTAACAATTGGCCCTGCGTTACTAGAAGAGTTAGCGAATACTGATATTGAAATCAGCGAAAAGTTAGTGGCAACTGCAGCAACACATTCGGCTCCAGCAGCACTCACTGAAGCACAGTTCCGCTGGGCATTTAATGAAGATCCAATGGCTGTGGATAAATTAGCTGAAGGGATTCGTAACTTTGCCATCGATCAAGGCAAACTAGAAGTTATGCTAAAGACAAAATTAAGCTAGTTGGAGGCTTTACTCGTGACTACACTGACTCAAAGCACGACTTGGAAAGCGCTACAAACGCATTCAAGTCAACTACCTCACATGCGCGAATTATTTGCCCAAAACCCACAACGTTTTGAACAAATGAGCGTTGCGGCTTGTGGTCTGTTTTTAGATTATTCTAAAAACCGTGTGAACGATGAAACACTTAAGCTGCTATTCTCTCTCGCTAAAGAAGCAAAACTGAGTGATAAAATTACCGCGATGTTTAATGGTGATGTGATTAACAACACTGAACAACGCTCGGTATTACATACTGCACTGCGCAGTAAATCAACTCAAACTATCATGGCTGAAGGGGCAAACATCGTTCCTGAAATACAACAAACATTAGCTAAAATGGCTAAATTTGTTGGCTCTGTTCAATCTGGAGTGTGGAAAGGTTATACAGGTAAAGCGATTACTGACATTGTGAGTATTGGTATTGGAGGTTCATTCCTTGGCCCCAAAATTGTATCGCAAGCGCTAAGACCCTATTGGCAAAAAGGACTTAACTGTCATTTTGTTGCCAATGTTGATGCGACCTCTATATGTGAAAAGCTAAAAAATCTCAACGCTGAAACAACCTTGTTTGTGATGTCATCGAAATCATTCAGTACCCAAGAGACACTCACTAATACTCTGAGCGCTAAAGACTGGTTTTTAGCTCAAGGTGCAGGCCAACAAGATGTCGCTAAGCACTTTGTTGCCGTGACATCAAATGTGACTAAAGCAACAGAGTTTGGCATGGACGCTAGCAACATATTCCCAATGTGGGACTGGGTTGGCGGCCGCTACTCTTTATGGTCAGCGATTGGTTTACCTATTGCGTTACTTATTGGCATGGATAACTTTAAAGCCTTGCTGGATGGCGCACATCAAATGGATGAGCATTTTTCCAATACACCTGTCGAACAGAATATGCCAGTGATCATGGCAATGCTATCGGTGTTGTACGGCAACTTCCATGGTGCTCAAGCACACGTCATTTTGACTTATGATCATTATCTACGGGGTCTGCCTGCTTATTTCCAGCAATTAGATATGGAAAGTAATGGAAAATCAGTCACCTTAGACGGTAGTGATGTTGATTACAGCACGGGTCCTGTTATTTGGGGGGGTGAAGGTACTAATGGACAACATGCTTACCACCAGTTACTGCATCAAGGAACATCACTGATCCCTGCGGACTTTATCATGCCACTTCAGAGCCATAATCCGTTAGGTGAGCATCATGACCAACTTGCATCAAACTGCTTTGGACAAACTCAAGCGTTAATGCAAGGCCGAACTTATGCTGAAGCACTAGCAGAACTGAGTAATAGTTCATTAGACGCGGCTCAAATACCGCTTATTGCTAAACATAAGGTCATGTCAGGTAACAAACCCAGTAATACTTTATTAATGAATAAACTGACGCCAACGACCTTAGGCGCGTTGATTGCGCTATATGAACATAAAACATTTGTTCAAGGTGCTATATGGCAAATCAACTCATTTGATCAATGGGGAGTGGAGCTCGGCAAGCAGCTAGGTAATGATGTATTGGAGCGTATTGGTGCTAAAGAAGAGGCAACACAATTAGACTCATCAAGTAATGCGTTGATCAATCTTTATCGTCAGGGGAAGCTTTAACGCCTGAGGCAAATTAACGCTCGCCCACAAAGCCTTTGTATCAAAACACCCTCAATAGTCTTGAGGGTGTTTTTTTATGTTCAGGATATGTATTTATTGATCATTTATTAACATCGTTAATCACTAGCTAAAAACATCAATATGAAGCATAAAAAAACAGCTGACATGTAACACTAATGAAACACAAGTGTTGCATCCTATAGCTGTTATATGATATTTATCTGCAGAGACATCATAATAAAAGGGAGGTTACCATGGATCGATTAGACTATGGTGGTGCGCTAGACGAAGTTGTTGAAAGACCAAGCCGCTCAAAAAGTTCGCCTAAAAAACGCAAATGGCGTGAGATTGAAGCCATTAAGGATAAACAGCGTTTGCTTAGGGAACTGCAAGATATTGATGATTCATTCGATTTTGATGTTAACACACTAGTGCTTTAATTGGGTTATATCACCATTAAAGCCTAACGATAAAATCAATTAAAAGAGCGCTTAATGCGCTCTTTTTGTTTAACAAAATCGTGTCAGATTAGGCATTGATAACTTTCAATATCTCTTCATCAAAGTAAAACATTTTATTTATTGTCTGCATGCTCAATATAGGCACGTAAATCTTCAAAAACCGTTTTATTGCTGTCATTGAATAATGGGTCTTCAATTAAGCGTTTTTCACATAATACGGTGACTTTTTGCCAATCCTTTTCATCAAACACGTTAACAAAATTCGGAAACACATCCCGCTCTTCGTACTGCATATGCTTCTCTTGAAGTTCGATATATTCTTGCAGATCTTTAACAAGTTGATCTCGTGAAATCACCACATCAGATAAGATCATGTTCAAGCTATAAACTAACGCGCTAGATGCTTCAGCTAAACGATGATGTTCATTATACAACTGGCCACTATTTGCCTGGCCGGTTTTATTACTATAGTAATCGAAAATAATGTCTTCCAAAGGATGATGGCTGTGTTCTGCATAACTCTGCATGTACTCAACAATATCTCTAACCAGATTAAAATTGACTCCTTGGCCATCTGCCAATCGAGTCAATTTATTGGAAAGAATATTCAACAAAATAGCAATATGCTTGTGGTCGTGCATTAAACGTTGCAACATAGTCTTCTCCCGTAATCTATTTACCAAACGATAATGTTTAAATAATAGTCAAAAATGCACTATTTACTAATCTACACTGGTATAAAGCTTTTGGGGTATGATTAAGATCATATTATTGAAATATAAAAAAACACCTTATAGCGATCTGATCGATATAAGGTGCTAGATATTGCAAAAAACTATTGTAATACTGCAAACATATGTGACTTAAGCTGTTCAAAGTCTGCTGGTAACTGCGCTGACAAGATATCTTTTTGTGCAACTGCAGCCAATTCAGGAGGCAAGGACAAATTAATCGATAACTCACGATCAACCACATCCTTGAACTTAGCAGGATGGGCAGTACCAAGAAATATACCGGTTTCGTTGCTCTCCAGACCTAGAGTTAATGCATGGGCTGCGATAGCGGCGTGTGGCTCAGATTGATAGCCTGCTTGATATAACTGAAGCAATGCGGCACGAGTATCAAACTCTGAAAGTGCAACACCAGTAACCAATGATAGCGGCCACCCCATCTGCGCGCAAATAGCCTCAACACGAGGCCAGTTACTCGGTTCAGACACATCCATAGCATTTGACATGGTTGCCACTGTTTTATGCGGCTGCCATTCTCCATCGACAAGGTAACGCGGTACAGTGTCATTACTGTTAGTGGCGGCAATAAAGCGTTTAATGGGGAGGCCCATGGCTTTAGCAAATAAACCTGCGGTTAAATTACCAAAGTTACCACTGGGTACGGACAATACAATATCATCTTGTCCAGCTTGCTTGGCTTGCGCTACCGCTTCAAAGTAGTAACAGATCTGGGCTAACAAGCGGCTAATATTAATTGAGTTCGCCGAATTTAAGGCTAAGTCTTCGCGAATATTACTGTCATCAAATGCTTGTTTTACAAGATGCTGACACGCATCAAAGTCAGAGGTTACCGCCACCGTATGGATATTTTGGCCTAAAGTAGTAAACATTTTTTCTTGCAGCTCACTGATTTTACCTTTGGGATACAACACCATCACGTTGACGTTATCTAAACCGTAAAATGCATCCGCTACTGCGGCACCAGTATCACCGGATGTCGCCGTTAAAATAGTCAGTTTTTTGTTTCCAGCAAGTAAGCCGATGCATTGCGCCATAAATCGAGCACCAAAATCTTTGAATGCTAAGGTTGGGCCATGAAAAAGCTCTAAACAAGCACGCTTATCGTCAACCTTAACGAGTGGCACATCAAAGGTAAATGCTTTATCAACCAGTGTATCTACACTGTCCTGCCCCAACTCATCGGCTAACCATGCACCCAACACTTTTTTACTGCGCTCAGCAAAAGGTAACGCCAATAATGCATCCATATCGGCTAGCACCGGAATCGATGTTGGGAAAAATAATCCTCTGTCTTTACCTAAGCCAAGCTGGACGGCTTGGCTGAAGTTTACTAACTGCGATGGGTGTTTTAAGTTATATAATTCCATTGCGACTGCCTTTTAAATTTCAATATAAATAATGCGAAAAATTAAACGTTACACGCAGCGCGTGCCGAGTTGATCCAATTTACAAATATGAGCAAAGCCACCTGGCTCAGAGATATAATGCTCCATTAACCAAACTTTGGCTTTTTCTGCAGTGGCTAAATCGTCAGTCACACTAAACAGTGTTGGACCACTGCCAGAGATACCTGTGGTGAGCATGCCTAAGTCAGTTAATGCTGCCCGAGCATCCGTATAACCTGGAATCGCTGCGGCACGATAAGGCTCAGCTAAAACATCTTTTAGCATTTCAATCGCTAATGCTGCATCTTGCTGATAACTTGCGTGAACAAAAGCACTCAAGTAGCGACCAAAATCAATCGCAACCGATTTATCATATTGTTGAGGTAGTAATGCGCGCATTTTGGCAGTCGATAACGAGATACCAGGATACGCGACCACCCAATACCAATTGTCAAAGCTCGGGATGGTTGCACATGCTTGCTTATCAGAGTTAAGCATCAATTGCATGCCTCCTAAATAGCAAGGTGCAACATTGTCGTAATGCACACTACCCGATATTTTACCTTCAAATTCGCCCATCAAAGCTAACAAAGCTTGCTGGTCAAACGGCAGTCCAAAATGTTCATTTAGAGCATATAATGCGGCAACAACAGAGCTTGCACTTGAGCCTAAGCCACTGCCTACAGGAAGGTTTTTTTCTAGGCAGATAGTTACTCCATCATGTCTTTGTAATTTAGCTAAAAAGAACTCCGCACATTGATAAACGATATTGTCTTTGCCGTCAGCGGGTAGCTTATGCGCCCATTCCCCCACCTGACTATAACTGATGCCGCTAACCGCACTACTAATTATTACCCTATCACCCAGTAATGATCCATCGATTGGCGCTAAGGCAGCACCAAGCAAATCAAATCCCACCCCCACGTTGCCCATTGATGCTGGCGCATAAACCGTAAGCGTGTCTTGGCTTACCTTTAACGTTTGCTTCATAACCCAACCTCACGAGTCCAATTTAGGGTTCTTAGCACGTCTGCAAAGGCGCCAGCTGCTGTCACTTCAGTTCCTGCACCATAACCTCTTAACACGAACGGGATCGGCTGATAATAACGGCTATAAAATGCTAGGGCATTCTCGCCACCTTTAACACTATAAAGCGGATTGGTTGCATCCACTTCAATAATTCTGACATGGCATTGGCCTTCATCGATTTGGCCAACATAACGCAGTACTTTACCTTCGGCTTTTGCTGCTGCGACTCGGGCTGATATTTCTGCATCTAATGAAGGCAGATTAGCCATAAATTGATTTACATCACCAGAGTCATCAAAACCTACAGGCAATACCGACTCGACATGAATGTCCTCAAGCTCTAAAGGTAGACCGACTTCACGGGCTAAAATTAATACCTTACGCGCAACGTCCATACCGCTGAGATCATCGCGAGGATCGGGTTCAGTAAAACACTTATCACGAGCAATGGCTGTTGCTTGCGATAAGCTCATACCTTCATCTAACATGCCAAAGATATACGATAACGACCCAGATAATATACCGTTAAACTTATGTAGTTTATCTCCCGCGTACATAAGCTTTTTCAGGTTATCGATGACAGGCAAACCAGCACCAACCGTGGTTTCATATAAAAATTGACGGCGCTGAGTTAACGCTGTTTTACGCAGCTCTTGATAGTAAGCATAATCACGAGTATTAGACTTTTTATTGGGTGTCACAACATGGAAGCCGGCATTCATGACATCAAGATAACGATCTGACACTAACTCGCTCGAAGTACAATCAACCAGCACAGGGTTGAGCAATTGTTGTTCTTGACCCCACTGCAGCAACTTAGCTAAATCATATGGTTGACCTTTTTCGGCCAATAATGATTGCCATTCAGTAAGCTCAAAACCTTCACTGTTTAATATCATATGACGAGAGTTAGCAATGCCACAAACACGAATGCTAATGTGCTGATCTTTTAGCATCGAGCCTTGTTGCTTAATTTGTTCTAATAAACCCGTCCCCACATTACCGCTGCCAACTAAAAATACATCGAGATACTGCTGTACATCAAAAAAGGCTTGATGACATGCGCCAATGGCATGTTTAGTTTTCTTCTGTTGGATAACCGTTGAAATAGAACGCTCTGATGAACCTTGCGCAATAGCAACAATATTGACACTGGCTTTAGCTAACGCGGTAAAAAACTTAGCCGCGACTCCCTTGTGGGTTTTCATGCCATCGCCGATCAGAGACACAATCGACAGGTCATGACGTAACTCTATTGGTTCAAGTAATTCACTCTTAATTTCTAGTTCAAACTCTTGCTCTAATGCCCATTTCGCTTTATTGGCATCTGAAGTGGCTACACAGAAACTGATACTGTACTCAGATGAGCTTTGAGTAATTAGAGATACTGAAATACCACTGCGAGAAATAACCGCTAATGTTCGGCTTGCCATACCAACCATGCCTTTCATACCAGGACCAGAAACGTTAAACATGGTTTGATTATCAAGGTTTGAAATCGCTTTAACTTGTAAACCAGTTTTATCATCGTCATTAGACACTAACGTGCCAGGGGCAGATGGATTAAAACTGTTTTTGATATAACAAGGGATATGATACTGAGCAATCGGTGCAATAGTTTTAGGGTGCAACACTTTGGCACCAAAATAAGATAATTCCATCGCCTCTTGGTAGCTTAATTGTGATAATAATTTTGCATCAGCAACTACTCGCGGGTCAGTATTATAAACCCCATCAACGTCAGTCCAAATCTCACAACTAGAGGCATCTAAACAGGCCGCCAGCACAGCAGCGGAATAATCAGAACCATTGCGACCTAATGTCACCACTTTGCCATGAGCATCTGCAGCAGTAAAACCAGGCATAACCCATACGCGACATTGTTCAAGCTTAAGTAAAGCAAAGCGTAGTTTACTGACTGTGATATCAACCACAGACTCCAACGGCTGTCCGTGAGCTAAAAATAGCGCAACAGGATCAAGTTGTGCTGAAGTGATGCCTTTTGCCAACATCACTTGCTCCATTAATGCCGCCGACAATCGTTCACCTGTGACTACGATTTCAGCGCGGACACTGTCAGGGCATTCACCTAGTAATTTAATCCCATACAGTTTGTCTTGCCAAACTTGCATTTGTACGGCTAGTTTTTCAACCAGCAACTGATGCTGAAAAGACGTGATCAGTGATGCTGCGGCATCTGAAAAGAGTCCACTATAGACTGAACTAATATGGTCTAATACTGGCTGGTAATCTTGCTGATTAACGGCAATATCGACCATTTCTAAAAGCGCATTGGTCACAGTGGCAGGAGCAGAAAGTACAGTCGCAACAGATTCCGTTAATGCAGTATCAGCAATAATGTCTGCCGCCATAGAAAAACGAGGCCAATTCGCTAGTGATGTTCCACCAAATTTCATTACTTTCATGTCAATCTCCATGTCACTAATAGAGTGACAACATTAAATTAAAACCAAATGATTAGAATTAAAACAAAAAAGCCCGCTTCAGATGTTAGAAGCGGGCTTGTTGTACAAATCTTTTAGGGTGTAATCAGCCCGCCCCCACTATGGTAATAGTGGTGGTTGTAATGGTAGTAATTACAACGAGCATGAGGGTAAACATTTGATGATTCTCTTTTTATAATAAATGTTAACTGCTGATAATTATTGAATCAGATTCAATAATCTGATTTTCCTTGGCTAACAGAATCACTTTTTTTACCTAAGGTTGTCAACCCCTGCTTACAGTTTATTTACAAGTTATTTTTTAGGCTAAGTTGATTTTCTGAGTAAAGAGGTATTATAACGTCACAAGTCACTACTGGTAACGTTAATCAATAGCGATCTCCCACCTTAACGTAAACGTAAACAGAAAAGACAAAAACAATAAAATATAATAAATACAGTACTATAGAATTAAAAAAATGATTAAATCCTCAATAGTCGACTGTCGATAGAGATACCAGAAAAGTGAACGAGAAGCCTTTGCAACGCTATGACAAACATACTGATTTATTTTCAGCATTCAGGTAATTAAACCTGCAGCATAAGACAAAATACAAAAAGCTGTGATTGAATAAGCAAAAACTGATGTTAGCCATCGCAGCTTGATAGCAAAATACGCTATCATGCACACATCACAATTGGAGGCGATATGAAAATTACAAAACATGCGGCGGTCACTATTCATTACCGCTTATCTGATGAGCAAGGTTTATTAGTTGAAAGTTCATTTGAAAGTGAGCCTATGGTTTACTTACATGGTACTGAAAATTTAATTCCTGGACTTGAATCAGTTTTAGAAGGTAAAACTGTCGGTGAAACTATCGAGGCGAAAATCCCTGCTGAACAGGCTTATGGCGAATATCATCCTGGCTTAAAGCAAGAAGTTCCTGTCAGTGCATTTGGTGATGTCGAAGACATTGTTCCGGGTATGCGTTTTATCGCTGAAACTGAAATGGGCCAACGCCCAGTTCAAGTGATTGAAGTCAAAGACGATGTTATTGTTGTTGATGGAAATCATCCATTAGCAGGTCAGTCACTGCATTTTAGTGTTGAAGTCATTGCAGTAAGAGAAGCGACAGCTGAAGAACTTTCTCATGGTCATATCCATGCTGAAGGCGGTTGTGGCAGCCATGAGCACGGACATGACCACGATCATGAATCATGTGGTTCAGAAAAACCTGGCTGTGATGGTAATGGCGGTTGCGGCTGTCGTTAATTCGTCACGCATAAATTATTTGCTCAATAGACCTTATCTGGTGTTATGTTTAAAGTCTATTTGTCAGTAGAAAGATTGAAAAACCTCAAGGCATTGTCTATTAACTAGTCAGTGCCTTTTTATTTAGGTTACACTAACTAGATTAGTAGCATTAATTTACTCGCATCAATTAGTTAGATTTATTGCGACTCCCTTTATGGATTATTTGGAGTGCGATCCTAACTAGTTGACAACAAATATAATAATTAATACGTAGCGACGGAGTGCTTATGTTAATTAAACCGCTATACGAATTATTACCTTTCTCTTACATGGTTATAGGCTGTGTCAGTATTTTTTTGCTTGAACCCAACTATGCCCTGATTGCCTCTGTTGTTGTGTATTTGTATGGTGCACATATCTATAACCTGAGGTCCAAAAACCGTCGCACTGATGCTAAACGTAAGAGAAAATCAGGCTTAATCCCTGAAACACTCTATGGATTGATGCCATTTATCTATGTGTTAACCGCTGTGAGCCTTTATCGCTTTTACCCTAGAGACTCCAGCACACTGTTTGCGTTGTGTTTAATCGCTTATGGCGTTTACCTAATCTTGAGACGCTCAAGCTATCGTCACCACAGACTCCCGAGAAGCATCAGTCAATAAGCTGTATTGGTAAATACTGGATAAAATAGAACAGCTCAATTGGGGCGATAAATTAGTTATCTCGTTACAATCTGAGCTAAGCACATCCAAGATAATGAAAGCCATTCGAATACCAATGAGCTGTACTCCTCCCCCCAATCAGACACAGTAAGTTAATGAGACTATTTATTTGTGCTGGTCATTTTTGGTAATTCTAAAATTAATGATATGAATAACCATTGAACAGCAATGCTATCTGTTATCGATAACAAAAAAGCTCTGATAATATGATTAATAAAGAATATTTCTATCAAAATAAACTAGTCTAAAATTAATTTTTTGACTGAATCTCTTTGTTTTACGGACATATTTTTCAAATAATTTGAACAACGCGTAATGGTTGCAATACTGACCTGATGCTCTGCTGCGATTTGTCTTTGACTTAATTTCCCCGCCAATAAGGTTTGAAATACCTGTAAACGCCCAGAAACAGCGCTGCGCTCTTCTTCCGTTAATAATAATTGAAACAACACAGATAAATCATCTTCGTTAGCATGAGTTAAAATTTTTTCTACCACTAAATTCCAATTGGCACGCATTGTATTTCTCTTTATAGTAATGCCTAGACATTACAAGTGTATCAAGGAACTACGCAAATTAGCAAAACAGCCGTTGATAAACATGTAATAAAACATATCGCAAAATGATAATAAAATTGTGTAGAATAAAGACTAATACACTGAAACTTAGCGCTAAATATTTGGCTAAGTGGCAAACGTTAGAACACGCTAGCTTAATATTAAGTATGACTAATGAGTATTAGTGCTTATGGAACCGGTACCATCAACAAAAAGTGAAGGATAACGATGAAAAAGATATTACTAACAGTTGCGGTTACCGCAATGATGATTCCTGCTGTATTTGCGAATAATTTCAAAGAAACAGCTGATGCCATTGAATACCGTCAAGCTGCTTTCGGCTTAATTGCTTATAACTTTGGTGATATGGGCGCGATGCTAAAAGGTAAAAAACCTTTTGATGCAGCGGTGTTTAGTTCTCGTGCAGATAATGTTGCCGCACTATCAAAACTACCACATGAAGGTTTTATTGACGGTTCTGATAAAGGCGATACTGAAGCTCTTGCAAAAATTTGGCAAGATAAGGCTGACTTTGATAGCAAAATGACTGCATTCCAAGATAATGCCGCAGCGTTAGCTATTGCAGCTAAAACAAGTAATGAGAACAGTATTAAACAAGCTTTTGCTAACACTGGTAAAAGTTGTAAAGGTTGTCACGACGTTTACAAAAAAGACTAAAGTTACTTGGAGCTGAACAAGATTTAAATCGATTAGTTTAAGCAAGTAATAAGTCGTTCAGACCTGTAACCCAAAAGAGTAAAGCCCATGCATATGGGCTTTTTTATTGCTGATTAACGAGTGATCGATGAGTTTTTGGTTCGATTTCGTTCGAGATAAACATGAGATAATCAAGCGAGTGGAACACTACCTAGCAATCTAAGCAGCATTTCGCTCAACACAGAATAAGACGCTTTTAACCTACACCTTAGGGCAATGTTTATTGGTCATATCTACTAGGGTATTGGCTTTTCATGTCAAATGACGACACAACAAAGCTCCCACCTTAATCACTGACAACTACAAACCAACAATTCACAGCAAAAAATTAAAAATCAACAAACCCTAATATAAATTTATAAATAACTGACTACAGGTTCAAGCAACCACCACCATACACAGACAAATATGGCTAATACGATAATTAACGCTATCCAAGGCGAACGTAAGCTAGGTGGGGTTATCTGCTTGCTAGCCAGTTTATAACCACTAAACATTGCTTTAAGTATATTGTCACCTTTAGCGACATGGACAACTACCGCAATGATGTGAATCGCGGCCATAGCTAAAATAATATTGAAATTGGTTTTATGTAACCAAGTTAACCATCCTGCTGTATCTGACGATACAAGATACATCAATGGACCTTCGGTAAAGATATCATCGGTAGCAAATAATCCGCTAATTAATTGCAGCATAATGATGCTTAACAATAAAATGACCATATACCCACCTAGTGGATTATGGCCTATCGACTTGGGTTTGGGTTGTGCTTTTGCGTAAGCAATAACTTTTTTAGGTGCAACAAAAAAATGTGTAAACTTAGCGGTATCGCTTCCTATAAAGCCCCAAATTAATCTAAATATAATCAGTGTCATCAACAGGTACGCTAGTATCTGATGCCACTGCATTTCTCCTATTTCAGCTGTCCACCATAACCCGCCAACTAAACACACCATGGCCCAATGAAAAAAACGGGTTGGAAAATCCCATACCTTTATTTTTTGTTGTTCTATACTCACTAATAACAGCCCTTATAAATTTGCTTATAAGTCGATTATAAGCCAATCAAAAATGAATTAAATCACATCATTAAGAGTATTGTGTTTAATGTTGGAAATATTTGCTCAGCAAAATAAGCATTTTGAGCGGATTACGGAGATTGAGGGCAGATTCTTGGCTGTTTTGTTTAAAATACCAGCAAAACAAATAATATATCATCAACTTATCTATTCAAATATGGCGCAATTTATACCGTACCACAAGTAGATTTTAATGCTTTTTATTGAAAAATGTCTAAGAGATCAAATAAGCTGTGTTCGATGTTTTTTGCCATCTAAAACGTGATCAAGATCACAATACTTATGGTTAATCTTGGTAATCTGGAGTTAAGCAAACAACAAGAAGGTTCTAAATATGCTGAAAATCACTAGCAAACAACTTGAAGTCACTGCCCTTATCCGTGAACGTATCGAAGGACGATTAGAAAAATTAAGTCGACATGATATTCAATTAATTAATCCGCACATTATTATCAATCAAGAAAAGCAGTTGTTTAAAATAGAGGCATCAGTTGGATTACCTAGTGGAGATTTATTCGCCCAGGCAAAAAGTGAAAACCTATACGCAGCGATAACTGCAATGGGACAAAAGCTGGAAAAACAGCTAAATCGCCTGACCCATAAACCCCAGGCTCAACGCCATGTATCATTACCAAATGATACAGAAAGCGAATTTGAGTATGTCTATAAGGAGGAAAACGCAGCTTGATGTTATTTATCTCTCACCAGCGCACCCTCGGGTGCGCTTTCTTTTGTCTGTAATTAACGCAAGTCTGTATTAATGAATAAAATTACATTGACAGCAGTCTGCTAGGGCTTTAGTTTTAACCCATGAACAAAAATATATTCAGCCTTTTTATTTTCTTTTTTATTCAGCCCACCCCTGGAGGCGGATTTTCTGTGTAAAAACGAAAATGAAAATTCTAAAGCCTCCCAAATGGGAGGCTTTTTTGTCTTATAAGCGCTGCTGTATGAATCAATACACCAGTATATAGCGTTATATTGAGGTCTATATGCAAAAACCACCCGCGTTAAGTCAAACTCGCGAACAGATCACTGCTCTTGATAAAGCGCTATTAGAGTTATTATCTAAACGCCGCCAATTAAGCTTAAATGTAGCTCGCAGCAAAGAAATTGATGTTAGGCCAATACGAGACACTCAAAGAGAAAAAGAACTGCTCGAAAGACTCGTGCTACAAGGTCGAGAACAAGGTCTTGATGCTCACTTTGTCATCTCACTTTATCAAAGTATTATTGAAGACTCAGTGTTATTTCAACAAACCTATCTTCACGGCAGAGCAAATCCTGACACTCAAAAACAACAATATACTGTGGCTTATTTAGGAGCGAGAGGCTCTTATTCATACTTAGCAGCTAGCCGTTACTGCTCTCGGCGCCAAGTAGAAATGCTCGATTTTGGCTGTAAAAGTTTTGATGACATCGTTAATGCCGTCGAATCAGGTCATGCTGATTACGGCTTTCTGCCGATTGAAAATACCTCTTCCGGATCTATCAATGAAGTGTATGACGTGCTGCAACATACAACGCTATCGATTGTCGGCGAAACAACCATTGAAGTCAGTCACTGTTTACTCACGAAACCTGACAGTAAGCTAGCTGATATAGAAACTATCTATGCGCATCCGCAGCCAATTAGCCAATGTAGTCGTTATTTAAGCCAGCATCCTAATATTAAACTTGAATATTGCTCCAGTAGTGCTGAGGCAATGACAAAAGTTATCGAAGCAAAGAGTAACACTGTCGCAGCAATAGGCAGTGCAGAAGGCGGAGCCTTATATCAACTGATTGCAATGGAACAAGGTTTAGCAAACCAAAAGATTAACCAAAGTCGGTTTATCGTTGTCGCCCGCAAAGCCTCTGCAGTACCGTCTCAATTACCCGCTAAAACCACCTTAATCATGGCAACAGGACAAAAGCCTGGTGCATTGGTAGAAGCATTACTGGTTCTTAAAGCGCATAATTTGAATATGAGTAAATTAGAATCTCGCCCTATTCCAGGAACGCCATGGGAAGAGATGTTTTATCTCGACATTGATGGCAACTTAGCCACAGCAGAAGTTCAACAAGCGATTAAAGAGCTAGAACGCCTTACCCGTTTTATTAAAGTATTAGGCTGCTACCCCTGTGAAACGGTTAAACCAACCCAGCTATCGCAAGCCCAGCTATTGATTGAACCAGGCAGTTCAAAACAACAACCAATCAAGTCTTTACCCAATAGCCAAGCAAAGCATTCACGCGACTATAAATCACAAGACACTCAGTTATTTTGCCAACATTTACAAATAGGTGCCGGACAGTTTAGCGCATTACAGCAAATTAATTTGCCGATAGATAATACCGAACTAGCCACCCAAGCTAAGATTATCAAAGAATCAGGTTTTCAAGCTATTTTGCTCAACGATTTAAAACAACAACTGAATGAACAAGAGCTAAAACAGCATGCACAAGTGATTGAGCAAGCCGGCTTAGTATGCATAATGCAAGTAGATCATGAACAAGAGTTTAGTATCGCAAGCCAATTAGCAGACATGTTGATTTTGAGCGGTAAACAAATGTATAACACCGACATGTTAACCTTAATTGGTTCAGTCAATTTGCCGGTGATATTAGAGCGAAATACCATGGCTAGTGTTGACGATTGGCTACAAGCCGCCGATACGGTCCTTAGCCACGGTAATCAACAATTAGGCCTATGTGAGTCAGGAGTGCGAAGTTTTACTCATCCTGAGCAGTTAAGCCTCGATTTAGCGGGGCTAGTTGAAGTTAAATTACGCAGTCATTTACCCGTTATTGTTAATACTTGTTTTAGCAGTAATGCTGCGCTGCTGAGCACTAATGCGATTGCCGTAAAACAGCTAAAAGCCGATGGCATCATTATTATCCATCAAACGCAGTTGTCATATGCTGAGTTGCTCCACGATTTATACCAGATAAAATAAAACATCTACTATAAGTTAAAGGTATCAAACTATTTTATCTTGAGCCGACCTTCACTCAAGCCAATAAAAATGCCGAGATATTATCTCGGCATTTTGCTTCACTAGTCGCTTCTTTTACTTAAACTGCAAGACCATCATTAAGACTGATCCAGCCTTTGAAAATACGATAACTAAACCAACTAACACCTAGGATGTACATTGGTAAACTTAACCATAATGGACTTAACCAATAACCGGCAATAAAAAATGGACACAGGCCGATTATACTCATGCGTTGCCAGCGTAAATGACTACCTAGCACAGAATCTGGATTAATATTTTTCTGGATCAAATTAAACCAAAGGCTCAATAATACGGGAACAAAAAACAATGGAAAGGCACTCATTAAACCATAAAGAAAATGCCCTAAGGAATTATCTTCAACCTGTTGAATAGGCAGTGTATTCGATGGCATCATCGACATAGGGTTATCCTCCAAATGCAACTACGTTTACTGAGCTAACACGGTTTTATTACACTACGGTGCTAGTTAAACATAAGCTTTGTGTCACTATTTCGCAATATTTAGATTAATTAATAATGCTTCATTTAACAGCAATTCACTTCGACTCGGAATACAAAAAGACAGTAAAGAAATAAAAGTAAGTGATTTTACCGAGCCCTACACCGCTGCATCTGTTTGTTTTTTACTGTTCAATACAACAATAATGATGGGGTAAAACAAATTTGAAAACGGTTTAGTACCCCAAATACAAGTTAACTGCTTTTCATATCGTTAACAGATTGCAACATGGCGCGACTTTCGTGTTGGAACTGAGGAGCAAAATCACCAAACCATTTTGCCACTCGCTGAAATTGCTCAACAAAGGCTTGTCTATTTCCAGTTTGCAACATGGTTAATGCATCACGATAATTATCAAGATAATCACTTATCGCATGTTGACTACCAGCTTGTGCAAATATGATATCGGCATAAAGCTCAGGATCTTGAGCAAATAAACGTCCAACCATGGCCAACTCTAAGCGATAAATAGGTGAGCTAAATTGCAGTAGGTTTCCAATATCAGCTGCTTCTTTACACAGGTTGACACCATATACAAAGGTTGAAAAGTGACGCATAGCTTGCACTAGTTGCATGGCTTTATCATGACGTTCGGCTTCAGCTTCGACAATACGAGCCCCCCAAATCTCAATCTGCTGTAGCAACCATTGGTAGGCCTCTTGATGACGACCATGACACACTACCACCACTTGTTTAGCAAGACTGCCAACATCAGGACCAAACATAGGATGTAGACCAACCACTGGACCGCTATGGGCTGCTAACATTGCTGCTACGGGCTCTTCTTTAATTGAAGTAAGATCAGCTAAAATACAATTGTCAGGTAACTGAGTTAATTTTTCTCGAATAACCTCGCAAGTCACATTTATAGGCACGGTAACAATCACCAGTCCAGCACCATCAAAAATAGCTGCGGCCTCTTGCCAATCATTTTTATCGATACTTTTAACTTCATAACCAGAAAGAACTAACATCTGGCTAAATAGCTGTCCAAGTTTGCCCTGACCACCGACTATCACCACATGACCCAGATCTTGTTTAACCTGCTTGAAACCAACATCTTTCTCATTTAAATAAGATTCACGCATAAGCCGGCGTAATATATCTTCAATTAACTGTGGTGAAATGTTCATGCTTTGCGCTTCATTTCGCCGCTTTGCTAACATGGAGGCTTCACGTTGTGGAGCATAAATAGGCACACCAGCGGCATGTTTTACTGCGCCAACTTGTGCAACTAAATCAAGGCGTTTACGTAATAAATGCAGTAATTGTTGATCAACGCCATCAATTAAATCACGAAGATGCTCTAGGCCTGCTGTGGTTTTTTCATTCATCTGTTTATCCATTAACCGTTGACGACCTGCAGCGAATCAAAACGTGTTGGTAACACTACAGACAACTGGTTAGCGCCTTGTCTTAAAATAGTTTCAGTGGTTTCCCAGTCAATGCAGGCGTCAGTAACAGAAACACCATATTTTAGCTCTGCTAAGGGTTTATCCGAACTCTGATTACCTTGATTGAGGTTACTTTCAAGCATAACACCGATGATAGATTTATTACCTGCTTCAATTTGATTAAATACATCTTCACAAACGTTTTTTTGACGTAAATGATCTTTTGATGAATTACCGTGACTACAGTCAATAACTAACCGAGCACTGAGCTTGGCTTTATGAATTTGAGCCTCACTTTCAGCAACACTGTGCGCGTCATAATTAGGTGATAAGCCACCACGTAAAATAATATGACCATCAGGGTTACCAGCAGTTTGTAGTAATGACACTTGGCCCTCTTGGTTAATCCCCATAAAGCGATGACTACTAGCAGCAGATTTAAGTGCATTAATAGCCACCTCCAATTTGCCATCGGTACCATTTTTAAAACCAACAGGCATTGATAGACCAGAAGCCATTTCACGATGAGTCTGAGATTCAGTGGTTCTTGCGCCAATAGCTGACCAAGTAACTAACTCAGACATATACTGCGGGCTTATCGGATCAAGTGCCTCAGTAGCAATGGGTAGTTCAAGCTCAGCAAGCCAAATCATCAGCTCACGAGCCATTCTAAGACCTTTCTCTACATCAAATGACTCATCCATGTCAGGATCGTTAATCAAGCCCTTCCAGCCCACTGTTGTACGAGGCTTTTCGAAATAAACTCGCATTAAAATGTAAAAGTCATCGCTGAGCTCATCATGTAACTTTTTAAGTTTTAATGCATACTCTTTTGCTGCTGCAATATCATGAATAGAACAAGGTCCAGTGACCACAAGCACGCGATTATCCCGTTTATGAACAATATCTGATACTTGCTTGCGTGCATTAAGGATATATTGATAAGCATGAGTTGATAATGGTAGTTCTTGCTTTAACTCTGCAGGAGTGACTAGCACTTGCTCTGAACTAATGTGCACATTATTAATGGTATCTTGTTGCATACTTATCACTCTCTTTTGACGACAGACCTAAGGTCACTAATAGATTAATATTCTAGATATCTGATGGCTAAACTCAGTAACACTGTAACGCTACACCATTACAAGTTAAAAGCAACTATGCCTGTGCCATGGCATTAGAGCAAGGGTTATTTATACAAAAAGTTAAAAATCATTTAATCGATGATATTTTATACAAAACGATACATCTAACCGACATTAATTACGGGATCCGCTTATATCTTATTATGGTTAGGTCACTCTTATCGCTAACCCGGAACTGTTTTTGATCTTTACTTTTTTAAAGCGCTACAAACAAAAACCCGCCTTTCGGCGGGTTGTTGTGCGAACACTGCATCTTTATTCTGTATCGGTAACTATTACTTAGTTGCCAATTTTTCACGGATACGTGCAGACTTACCTGAACGCTCACGTAAATAGTACAGTTTAGCACGACGTACACGACCGCGACGCTTAACTTCGATGCTAGCAATTAACGGGCTATGCGTCTGGAAAGCACGCTCAACACCTTCACCATTAGAGATTTTACGTACTGTGAATGCTGAATGCAGACCACGGTTACGCTTAGCGATGACCAAACCTTCAAAAGCCTGAAGACGCTCTTTTTCACCTTCTTTAACACGTACTTGAACTACTACTGTATCACCAGCACCAAAATCAGGTACATCTGTTTTCATTTGCTCATCGTTGAGCATTTTAATGATGTTGTTCATAATTACTCCATCCTAGTAATAACTGAGCGTTGACTATGCGGACTTGTCCGTTTCATTCACGAACTGCGCTAATAAAGTCGATTGTTCGTCAGTCAGAGCTAGATTTTCAAATAATTCTGGCCGTCTCAAAAAAGTTCTTCCGATACTTTGTTGTAAACGCCAGAGTCTAATTTTTTCGTGGTCACCGCTTAACAGCACTGCGGGTACGTCAAGACCATCCAATTGTTCAGGGCGAGTATAATGAGGACAATCCAGTAGGCCATCAGAGAAAGAATCTTGCTCTGCTGACGCTTGCTTGCCAAGTACACCAGGTACTAAACGAGCCACTGAATCGATTAATGTCATTGCCGGTAACTCGCCACCCGAAAGTACGTAATCACCGATAGACCATTCTTCATCTACTTCAGTTTGAATAATGCGCTCATCAACACCTTCGTATCGACCACACACTAAAATCAAACTCTCTGATTTAGCTAACTCAGTAACGCCTTGCTGATCCAGCTTGCGTCCCTGAGGAGACAGATAAATCACTTTTGCCCTATCACCTGCAGCAGCTTTTGCCGCATGGATAGCATCACGCAAAGGTTGCACCATCATCAACATACCTGGTCCACCACCATAAGGGCGATCGTCTACAGTATTGTGTTTATCATGGGTGAAATCACGAGGATTCCACGTTTGCAACTCAAGCAGGCCGTTTTTCACGGCTCGACCCGTAACCCCAAAGTCTGTAACAGCACGAAACATCTCTGGAAACAGGGTTATTACCCCTAACCACATATGTTGTACCTCGACTTAGAAGTCAGGATCCCAATCCACTAAAATCTGTTTCCCTTGCAAATCCACCTGTTTGATGAACTGCTCAGGGACAAAGGGGATCATACGTTCCGCTTTGCCGAAGGCATCTTTGGCATTAGCTTTAACTAGTAGTACATCGTTTGATCCTGTTTCCACGATCTGTTCAACAATACCCATGTTATAGCCGTTTATATTGGTCACTTCGCAGCCGATAAGATCACGATGATAGAATTCACTGTCATCCAATTCTTTCATTTGCTCAGACTTGATAGCAATCTCACAATTTGTGAGCATTTGCGCATCTTCTCTGGTAGCAACACCCTCAAGTTCAGCCACAACAGCTTTACCTTGAAAACGCCACTGAGCAACCTTAACTTCACGCCAAACGCCTTGTTCTTTTATAAGCCAAGGCGAATAATCGAAAATACCTTCAACAGAATCGGTATAGGAAGTGATTTTTAGCCAACCTTTAATACCATGACTGGAGCCTAACTTTCCCAGTACAACTAGCTCTTGGTTACTACTCATCTATCTATACCTTATACGCAATTAAGCAACAGCTTTACGCGCGTCTTTGATCAGTTTTGCAACACGGTCAGATGTTGCAGCGCCAGTAGCAACCCAGTGCTCAACACGATCAAGATCTAAACGTAATGTTTCTTCTTGGCCACGAGCCAATGGATTGAAAAAACCTACACGTTCGATGAAACGACCGTCACGAGCATTGCGGCTATCAGCAACAACGATATTGTAAAATGGACGCTTTTTTGCGCCGCCACGAGCTAAACGAATGGTAACCATGCGTTTTATTCCTCTAATGATTTGCTAGAAGCAAAAATAAAAACTGGAACTCCGTGTTCGCAAAGAGTCCCAGAAAGAAAGCCGGAAGATTTTACCTGACTTTTGAACTAATGCAACCAAAACTGATGATTTTTAGCTCACCCGTTTTGTTGTAATAAAGTCAAAAATATAACCTAACCAACTGATTGAATTTAAAATTAACTAATTTAGCACTCGAAAGATGCTTATATTATCGGCCCGGAAACTTCATTCCAGGCGGTAACATTCCACCCATTCCACGCATCATCTTCTTCATTCCACCTTTTGCAGACATCTTTTTCATCATTTTCTGCATTTGGGTAAATTGCTTTAATAAGCGGTTTACATCTTGAATTTGAGTCCCCGAACCGCCAGCGATTCTACGTTTACGCGACCCTTTAATCAAATCTGGGTTTTTACGCTCTTTGGCGGTCATCGAATTAATGATGGCTTCCATTTGTCCAGTCATCTTACCGTCTTGAACCTGAGCTAATGCTTCTGGTGGTAATTGACCCACACCAGGAAGCTTCTCAAGCATGTTCATCATTCCACCCATGTTTTTCATTTGCTGTAATTGCTCACGAAAATCTTCTAGGTCGAAACTGCCACCTGATTTTACTTTTGAAGCCAGTTTCATCGCTTTGTCTTTATCGACACCGCGTTCAACTTCTTCAATTAATGACAATACGTCACCCATACCGAGAATACGCGAAGCAATTCGGTCTGGGTGGAAAGGCTCTAATGCATCGGTTTTTTCACCAACACCTAAAAACTTAATCGGCTTACCGGTAATACTGCGGATAGATAAAGCAGCACCACCGCGAGCATCACCGTCAACTTTGGTTAAGATAACCCCCGTTAAAGGCAAAGCTTCATTAAATGCTTTAGCCGTGTTGGCCGCATCTTGCCCTGTCATGGCATCGACGACAAATAATGTCTCGATTGGGTTTACAGTAGCATGCAGCTGCTTGATTTCATCCATCATGGCTTCATCAACATGCAGACGACCTGCTGTATCGACAATAACCACATCAATGAATTTTAATTTTGCATAAGTGATTGCTGCTTTAGCAATATCAACTGGCTTTTGGCTCACATCAGACGGAAAGAATTCAACGTCGACTTCAGTTGCTAATGTTTCAAGTTGTTTGATTGCCGCAGGACGATAAACATCCGCACTGACCACAAGTACCGATTTTTTATGGCGTGTGCGTAAAAACTTACCTAATTTAGCAACCGAGGTCGTTTTACCTGCGCCTTGAAGACCCGCCATCATGATTACAGCTGGAGGAATGGCCGCGAGATCGAGGGCTTCATTCGCCTCGCCCATGGCTTTTTCAAGTTCGTTTTGAACAATTTTGATAAAAGCTTGCCCTGGGCTTAAGCTTTTTGACACTTCTTGACCCACAGCGCGTTCTTTTACGCTGTTAACGAAGTCTCTAACAACAGGTAAAGCGACATCCGCCTCAAGCAGCGCCATACGCACTTCACGCAGAGTTTCTTTAATGTTGTCTTCTGTTAAGCGACCACGGCCACTAATATTTTTTAGTGTGCGTGACAGTCTGTCAGATAAATTCTCAAACATTGAGCGGCTCTTTTAAGCATAACAATAATTGCGCCCATTATACCCAAGCCACTCTAAATTACGATACTTGCAACGAGAAGAACTCAAACACTAGCCAATTTTGTACAAAATAATTATCGAAAACGCGATGAAACTGTTAAATTTTGGGTCTTAGGTCACTGCCATGTTAGGCCGTGATCATGTTAATCTAATACAAATAATGAAAAGGTCATGCTTTAATAGTATTGTTCATTACTCAGGCGCAGTTTTTTCAGCATTAACGACTAAGATAGGTTGATTCTAAATGGTTATTTTTTCCGCGGCAGCCATGCTTTTTTATTGTTTAGCATTGGTTTTAGTAACGAGCCGACTTTTTCATGTTGAAGGGCCTAATCGTAAGGCCGTTATGGTGGCTTCTGGTATTGCCGTCATCATGCACGGGTTTGCGCTTTCGAATGCAGTGTTTACCGTCGATGGACAAAACTTTAGTTTAACTAATGTGATCTCCTTGGTTAACTGGATTATTGCATTAACGTTCACTATCACAATGCCTCGACTTAAAGTCATCATTGTTGTACCCGTTGTGTATGCCTGTTCAATTATCTCTGTAGCACTTCTATGGTTGGTGCCACCGCAGTTTATTACTCACTTTGAAATACACCCGGAGCTCCTAGCCCATGTAGTATTATCATTAATGGCCTACAGCGCATTGATGATAGCGGCTATGTACGCCATTCAACTGTTATTCATCCAGAATAAACTGAAGAAAAAACAGATGATGATGAGCCCTGCTATGCCGCCATTAATGACGGTAGAAAAACAGCTTTATCATCTAATCATTATTGGATTTATTTTACTGAGTTTATCGCTGGTAACCGGCTTTATCTTTTTAGAAGATATGTTCGGTGACGGTAAAGGGCACAAGGCCATATTATCAATAATCGCTTGGGTGGTTTACGCTGTTATGTTGTGGCAACAATATACTGTCGGCTGTAGGATCCGCACCGCAGTGATTTACAGCTTATCTGGCGCAAGTTTACTTTCACTTGCATATTTTGGAGCAAGAATTGTTAAAGAATTGATATTAAACTAATTTTAATTATTTTTAATGTGTATAGCCTAATCTATACAATTTAAAAATAACCGAGATAACTTGACTCTAACGGCCAATAATAAATAATGGCCGTTAAATTAATGACAATTTGGCCTTTAGGCCAATTTCACACTACTTCATGGGGCCCCTTTTTTGGACGCTATATCTACCAGCGCACTCCTTATTTTCCTTTTGGTTTTAATCGTGATTTCTGCTTATTTTTCGGGTTCAGAAACCGCAATGATGAGCCTCAACCGATACCGCTTACGACACCTTGCATCCAATGACCATAAAGGCGCTATACGAGCCTTAAAGTTACTCGATCGCCCTGATAGGCTTATTGGGCTTATCCTTATCGGTAATAACCTGGTCAACATCCTTGCCTCAGCCATTGCCACTATTATTGGTATGCGCTTGTTTGGTGATATGGGTGTTGCGATTGCTACTGGTGTACTCACCATTGTGGTGTTAGTGTTTGCTGAAGTTACTCCTAAAACATTTGCCGCCTTACATCCTGAGCGCATTGCCTTCCCATCTAGTATTTTATTAGGTTGGCTATTAATTTTATTGTCGCCTTTTGTTAAAGCAATCAATTTAATTACGTCACTTTTTTTACGCTTGATGGGCATCAAAACCGTCAAAACAAGTGATGCATTAAGCCAAGAAGAGCTGCGCACTGTTGTTCATGAAGCCGGAGCCTTAATCCCACAGCGTCACCAAGAGATGTTACTGTCAATTTTGGATTTAGAAAAAGTCACAGTCGAAGACATCATGATTTCACGTTCAGATATTTACGCAATTAACGTTAATGATGATTTCAGATTAATTAATAAGCTCGTGGTTCAAAGTCCTCATACTAGAGTATTGGTGTATCGCGATAATATTGATGATGCCGTTGGCTTCATTCATTTGCGTGATGCATTACGCTTACAATCAAAACAGCAATTCAGTAAATCGTCATTATTACGCGCAGTAAAAGAGTTGTACTTCATTCCAGAAGGCACCCCACTAAACGTCCAGTTGACTAATTTCCAACAAAATAAAGAGCGTATTGGCTTAGTTGTTGATGAGTATGGTGATATTCAGGGATTAGTGACATTAGAAGATATTCTGGAAGAAATTGTTGGCGATTTCACCACCTCAATGATGACCACTGCCAGTGAAGACATTAATATTCAGCAAGATGGTAGTTTCTTAATTGATGCCACGATTAACATTCGAGACCTGAATAAAGAAATGAAATGGAACCTACCCATAGATGGTCCTAAAACATTAAACGGTTTAATCATTGAGTTTCTTGAAGATATCCCTGCTGTAAACACCAGTTTGCGTATCGTTGATTACCAAATAGAAGTCATCGATGTGGCGGATAACATGATTAAGACTGTCAGAGTGTTACCGACTAATTTGGAGTTAATTGAAGATACCGACTAAACTCCAATCGATAAAAAAGGCGCTAATAGCGTAATGCCGATCAGTTAAGCGGTAAAACGAGAAAATTTAACTGATCGGTTGAC
>NZ_JBGOOV010000033.1:0-51738 GCF_041439795.1 Shewanella sp. 5S214 | reverse complement strand
CGGTCAACCGATCAGTTAAATTTTCTCGTTTTACCGCTTAACTGATCGGCATTAAGCAAATTGCTGGCATTTTTTATCGCAAATAATAATACCGCTCGCCTACTTGTCTGCTCTTGTGAGTTAGATATTACCGAATAAAAATTAACCACTAATCAACAACCGATTAAACAGGAATAACAAATCAAGATAACCGCATAAATACCACTTCAATTATCTTTCCTAGTAAGAAAATAATATCGCACGAGTCACTTAAGTTATTAATAATTTCATCTGTTTTACACTAATAAAAAATTACAATCTGATGCCCATCAAAATTCAGGCAACGTCTTATAGAGATCGTAAACCTTTGTCTTACTCACTTCGCCAGTTAATTTCATCATTTAGATTTAAGCATTGTAAAAGTGAACATTGTTAGATAGCAGGTATGGCGATTTTTCCAACGGATAAATAGCGATTATTGAAGCAAGGCCACAAATTTTATAGTGTTAAGTATACCTAAGATCAAAAATAGCTGATCATGGAAACATTGTTTTATATCTTGTTTTTCACCAATAAGGGATCTCATGCATTATACGCTTAAGCAAATAGCCGTTTTCGATGCTGTTGCAAGTTTAGAGAGCGTTAGCGCAGCAGCCAAGAAACTGTCAATGAGTCAATCAGCGGTTAGCATGTCGTTAAGCCAACTCGAACATTTATTGGGCCGACCATTATTTATCCGCCAGGGAAATCGACTTATCTTGAGTCATTGGGGAAGATGGTTACGTCCAAGGGCCCAAAAACTACTGCAAGACGCACAACAAATCGCTCTGGGCCTTCACGATCAACATATTATTAGTGGCACAGTAAAACTGTGCGCGAGCCAAACCGCTGCGGAGCATTTATTACCCGCCTTGATCAGTAAAATTGATAACGATTTTCCAGAGCTCAGAATCGAAATTGCCGTTGAAAATAGCGACCATGTAGCACAAGAGGTACTCGATTATCAATTTGATTTAGGGGTTATTGAAGGTCGAATTGATGACAGTCGATTGCATCAAGAACCATGGATTGATGATCACCTGGTTGTTGTTGTCTCTCCGCACCACCCGTTTGCGCAAAACAAACGCACTAGCATCGCTCAACTTGAACAAGCCAAATGGGTTTTAAGAGAGCCAGGTGCTGGCACTCGGCGTATTTTTGATGCCGCCATCCATGGGGTAATTGTTAAATTAAATGTCTGGAAAGAATACGATCACGTCGGATTATTAAAAGCTTTAGTTAAAAATGGCGTGTATTTAAGCTGCTTGCCCTATTTGGATGTCGAACAAGATGTCGCCAATGGCGAATTAGTTGTGTTAACTACGCCTGAATTAAACTTAAAACGACATTTATCATTTATCTGGCGCCAAGATACTGGTGATAACCCACTCAGAGATTGCCTTATTGCAGAAGCAAAGTGTGTTACTCGCAGTTAAGCTTCATTATTGACCAAGAACTTGTACAACATATTTAGTGCCGGTTGTTAATCGGCATGGCCTCTATCTTCGCAGCTTAAACACCACACCATTAGCGCTAAGCGCAATCGTAACAGGTTATGCTCGCCTGCTTTGCTGCATCTATTTTGATACGACCGACTAACCTGCCTCATAACATCGCGCTGTGGCAGGCTAAGTTGGCGTAAACTCAGCTAACACATGTCGATTGTATTTAAACGTCAACTCGAGTTAATTATTCCTGCTACAGTCATATTAATTAAAATAATATTGAGCTTTAAGCAACAGTAAGATTCGTCATTATCATCAGTATCAGGTTTCTCGATACTCAGTTTTACCTTCAAACGATTTGCATGAGCCGAGATAATTTTTACCTCAGTAAACTTTTTTTGTCTAGTATTGATGCTATAACCTGCTTTGATATCAACTACGATTGAACGATGACGATACTTTGTATCAATTATATTGATGTGGCATGATATTTTTAACAGCAAAGGGCTAAGCGAGCTAACTTTTAGACTCATTTCTTCGTCTAATAATGCAGTCAACTTGTTATCCAGCTCTCACTTCCAACAAACAAAACATCAACTTTATTGATACCAAGTGATGCAATCAAATCACTATGCTAAAATTCATGAGGTAAATTGGTCTTACCAAGAAAGACTTAAATAAGGACATCACTGTAATGCTTCAGAAATGAAAGGCATTGCAGATGAGCAAAGTGATAAGAGCTATTAGCGGCTCACTGGCAAGCAGCTCTTATGGATATCGCCATCACTTCAAGGGAACACACTTAAACTTCATCATTTGATGGATTAACCTGTTCTTTTCGGAGAATGAGAAATTATGTCAGAAACTGTCAGCAATTCAGAAAAACAAGCACAAGAAGCGAGCTATCGCGAACTTCACCGCCCTGCGAGTGAATTTGATACTCGCGATGCCTATTTAGAAAACGAACTAAAAATAATGAAACCAAGACGCTGGGGACTTAACCTCCCTGGGCGTGATTTTCGCTTTGAATGGGAAGACTTAGTTCCAGCTATCGCAGGAACCATTGGTATTACTGTGATGTATTCAGCAGTAATGGCTGCTTGGGCTGCTGGCTTAAGCGAAAAGTGGGACCACATCAATCTTGGCGCTGACTTTGCTATCCAAGTCGTGCGGGTAGAAATGCTCATCCCTGCTTTACTGTTCTGTATTATTAGCTCAGGTTTTATTAACCCAAGGGCAAACCTCGGCGGCAACCATGGACCAATGATCCCGTTGATTGGTACTATCGCACTCGCCGGTGCCCACCCTTTAGCCTTAGCAATTCTCATTGGTATATTTGGCTTAATTTTAAGTTATTTCAAAGGTGGCTCGAAACTGGTCAATCTCACCAGTAGCGGCGTGGCTGGCGGCTTATTAGTGTTCTTAGGCTTCATGGGAGCGAAAAGTCAAATAGGCTCGTTATTCGACTGGGCTGGCGGGCTGCAAGCCAAGCATAACTTGGACTACTCACTCGGTTATGTTGCCTTTGCCATATTGTTAATCAATGTGATCATTTATGCAGCATTAGCTAAATTTGGTAAACGCTGGTTAGCCATTCCTTTGTGTTCGATTGCAGCAGTCGCACTGGCATTTGCTTTTGGTGCAGGCTTAGATTTGCAGTTTACCACGGCGCCTGGGATTCCTAATTTAAACCCTGTGTATTGGTGGGGCTCAACTGAACACGGTTGGCAGTTAGGTTTACCTAATATGGCCCATTTTATTGCATCATTACCGTTTGCTATTCTTGCTGTTGCCATGTGGTCACCAGACTTCCTTGGTCATCGTATTTTCCAAGAATTAAATTACCCAAAAGGGGCTGAAAAAGTACTGATGGATGTCGATGACACCATGACCACCTGTTCCGTGAGACAGATCGTAGGTACAGCAGTAGGTGGCGGTAACATTACCTCCTCTTGGGGAACCTATATGATCCCTGCTGCAATAGCCAAACGTCCTATTCCTGCTGGCGCAATCTTGCTTGGCAGCTTATGTATTATTGTCGCTGTCATTGGTTATCCTATGGATATCACAGTATGGCGCCCGGTTATGTCAATTGCGTTGTTAGTCGGTGTGTTCCTACCGTTACTGGAAGCCGGCTTACAGATGGTTAAAGACACCACCAGTAGCCAAGCTGCAGGGATCTGTATTTTTGCCTCATTTGTAGCCAATCCGGTATTAGCATGGGCATTAACCATGTTGCTTGATAACAACGGCTTAATTGGTGACAAAGAACGTCCTAAAACATTATCGTTTGCCGACCGTATCGTGATCCCAACGCTAGCATTCGTGATTTGTTTAGCGGCGATGTTAGCAGTAGGCATGATTGAAGGTATCCCAGCCTTCTTATAATCGCGTTGTGCTTGGTAATATCACTCTTAAAAGGCGAAATCGGCAACGATTTCGCTTTTTTATTGGCTAATATTAATGTGTGCTACTCTTAATTCTAAACAGATATGTTAGCCAGTTAACACTTTTGTTATTCAATTATCAAAAGCTGCCGATATCGTCATTTAGCTGTGCTATTATCAACTCATGGATAAATGGTCTTACCAATTAATTCATTGACTAAAACAATATCGATTAGCGTCATTATAAAAACCAGGCGGAACATTTCTGCCACCAATGTCGCAGAAGATGTTAACAGCTCAATCTAGCGAATGCGCCTAGATGACAGAATGTAAATACTCACGGATACCATCTCGTGCTAATTGAGACAGTATCCGTTGAAAATCAACCAGAGGGTTAAGTAAATGACAGATAAAACCGAACTATTTGCCAACGCGTGGGAAGGTTTCGTAGCTGGCGATTGGAAAACAGAAGTTAATGTACGTGACTTTATCCAACAAAATTACACACCATATGAGGGTGATGAGTCATTCTTAACAGGTGCAACAGATGCAACATTAACTTTGTGGGACAAAGTTATGGAAGGCATCAAGCAAGAGAACCAAACTCATGCTCCTGTCGATTTCGATACTGAAATGGTCTCTACCATTACTTCTCATAATGCTGGTTACATTAATCAAGAGCTTGAAACTATTGTCGGTTTACAAACTGATGCACCATTAAAACGTGCCATGTTGCCTAATGGCGGCATTCGTATGGTTGAAGGTTCATGTAAAGCATATGGCCGTGAACTTAACAGCGATGTTAATTACATTTATTCTGAATTACGTAAAACCCACAACCAGGGTGTGTTTGATGTTTATACCCCTGAAATTATGGCTTGTCGTAAATCAGGTATATTAACGGGTTTACCTGATGCTTACGGCCGTGGTCGTATTATTGGTGATTACCGCCGCATTGCTTTATACGGTATTGATTACTTAATGAAAGATAAGTTTGCCCAATTCAGTTCACTGCAAGCGCAGTTTGAAGCAGGCGAAGACTTATCAAGTGTGATTCAATTACGTGAAGAAATTTCTGAGCAGCATCGTGCTTTAGGCCAAATGAAAGTGATGGCAGCTAAATACGGTTGTGATATTTCTGTACCGGCCAAAAATGCTAAAGAAGCCATTCAATGGACTTACTTTGGTTATCTTGCTGCAGTAAAAAGCCAAAATGGCGCAGCAATGTCACTGGGTCGTACTTCAACGTTCATTGATGCTTATATTGAACGTGATATTAAAAATGGTGTTCTTACTGAACAGCAAGCCCAAGAAATGGTTGACCATTTCGTAATGAAACTGCGTATGGTTCGTTTCCTTCGCACACCTGAATACGATGAACTGTTCTCTGGCGACCCGATTTGGGCAACTGAGTCTATCGCAGGTATGGGTCTTGATGGCCGTACATTAGTCACAAAATCTAGCTTCCGTTTTTTACATACCTTGTACAACATGGGCCCAAGCCCAGAGCCAAACATTACCGTATTGTGGTCAACAAAATTACCACAAGGGTTTAAAAGCTACTGTGCAAAAGTATCGATTGACACCAGCTCAATTCAATATGAAAACGATGATTTAATGCGTCCAGACTTCGAGTCTGACGATTACGCCATCGCCTGTTGTGTTAGCCCAATGATTGTGGGTAAACACATGCAGTTCTTTGGTGCTCGCGCTAACTTAGCCAAAACCATGTTATATGCCATTAACGGTGGTGTTGACGAAAAACTTAAAACTCAAATTGCTCCAAAAGCAGATCCAATCACTGCCGATGTACTTGAGTTTGATGATGTAATGTCTCGTCTTGACGGTTTAATGGACTGGCTTGCAACACAATATGTGTCTGCACTTAACGCCATCCACTATATGCACGACAAATACTCTTACGAGTCTGCGTTGATGGCATTACATGACCGCGATGTGCGCCGCACTATGGCTTGTGGTATTGCTGGTTTATCAATTGCTGCCGATTCATTGTCTGCAATTAAGTACGCTCAAGTTAAGCCTATCCGTGACGAAAATGGTATTGCCGTTGATTTTGACATTCAAGGTGACTATCCAAAATTTGGTAACAATGACGCTCGTGTAGATGACATTGCTTGCGATTTAGTTGAACGTTTTATGGCAAAAATTCGCGATAAGAAAATGTATCGTAATGCCATTCCAACTCAATCAATCTTAACCATCACTTCAAACGTGGTTTATGGTAAGAAAACCGGTAACACTCCAGACGGTCGTCGTTCAGGTGCACCATTTGCTCCAGGTGCAAACCCTATGCATGGTCGTGATGAAAATGGCGCAATTGCTTCATTAACATCAGTCGCCAAGCTACCATTTGCTCACGCACAAGATGGTGTTTCTTACACTTTCTCTATCGTGCCAAATGCATTAGGTAAAGATGACACTGGTCGTCGTACTAACTTAGCGTCATTAATGGATGGCTACTTCTTAAGCAAGCCAAATCGTGAAGGTGGTCAACACTTAAACGTTAACGTGATGAACCGTGAAATGTTAGAAGATGCGATTGTTCATCCGGATAAATATCCACAATTAACAATCCGTGTATCAGGTTACGCCGTTCGCTTTAATGCGCTCACTCCAGAGCAGCAACAAGACGTGATTACTCGTACATTTACTAAAAGTATGTAGTCTCTGCTAAAATTGGCTGTATCGATGTGTAACAAATTATCGATACAGCCTTTTTTATAGATATTTGAGGAATAATAATGACCTTAGGTCGCATTCATTCAGTGGAATCATTCGGAACCGTAGACGGTCCGGGGATCCGTTATATTACTTTTATGCAGGGCTGCCTTATGCGCTGCCAATATTGTCATAATCGTGATACGTGGGATTTGGATGGCGGCAAAGAAATATCTGTCGATGAAATAATGAAACAAGTTATTGCTTATCAACCCTTTTTAGACGCTAGCGGTGGTGGTATTACGGCCAGTGGTGGGGAAGCAATTTTACAAGCTCAATTTGTCAGTGAATTATTTAAAGCCTGCAAAGATCAGGGTGTCCACACCTGTTTAGACACTAACGGTTTTGTGCGCAAATACGAACCTGTGATTGATGAGTTACTCGACAATACCGATTTAGTATTACTTGATATAAAACAAATGGATGATGCTAAACACATCGAACTGACAAAAGTCAGTAACCATAGAACATTACAATTTGCTCAATATCTCGCTAAACGAAACATAAAAACCTGGATCCGATATGTCGTTGTCGCCGGATTTACCGAAGACGTAGAGTCGGCCATTGCATTAGCTGAGTTTATTAAACCGATGAATAATGTTGAGAAAGTTGAGCTACTGCCTTATCACCCGTTAGGTCAACATAAATGGCAAGCCTTTGGCGAAGCATATACCTTGGCTGATATTGCAGCGCCAAGTACTGAGACGATGCAAAAAATTCAACAAGTGTTTTTAGATCGAGGCATTAGCGCTACATTTTAGTCATAACAAAAATAAACCGACTTAAATGAGCAACAGATTATCAAGCAGATAGATTAGAGTTCTTCCCAGTAACTTTGATCCAAACGTTCAAAAGCCAATTTCAAGATGGCGGCCATGTCTGAATAACAGGCTCTGGCACCTAGGGGTTGGCAATAGATACCCATCTCGGTCAATTTAGCACTGAGTTGATTGCCCCACTCGAATAACGATAAAGGCAATGGGTGGCTCGCTCGCCAGCCTAACCATAATAAGCCTTGTAGTGGCAGGCTAATAAAAAAGAGCAGTGTTGTTAATGCTTGCGGTAAGTAATTCCAGCCCAAAACGTAGAGTTGGCTGGCCGCAACCACTAATGCCAAAATCGGCATGGCGATGATCGCTAACTGAGTCGCTTTGACGACACGGTACTCGGGGAAATAAAACCCAAGTTGCCTAACCATTGGCCAAGTCTTCATATAACGTTGACCGTCGCCAAGTAATTTAACCAGATTCATGTTCAATATACGGTTACCTTTACTGCCTAGGACATGAGTGAAACATTATCATAATACAGTGTCGTACCAAAAATGCACTGGCCGATTTGACACTTTAATGATTTAGCTTACTGTGCCAATCAGCAAAAGAACACCAAAGTGTAGCGTTTATGAATAATGTTCATAAACCTTAATCAAAATGGAATTTTACTATTTTATTTAGTTTCATTGACTTAAAAGGCGTTAACATGTCAGACAAATTAGTACTCGTGCTCAACTGCGGTAGCTCATCATTAAAATTTGCCATCATTGATGCTCAATCAGGCGATGATAAAATTTCTGGATTAGCTGAATGTTTTGGTTTAGAAGATTCGCGCATTAAATGGAAATTTAATGGCGGTAAAAATGAAGCCAAATTAGGCGCCTTTACTGCACATCGCGAAGCAGTCGAATTCATCGTTAATAACATCTTGGCGGAACACCCAGAACTGGCGGCACAAATTAAGGCTATTGGCCATCGCATCGTTCACGGTGGTGAAAAATTTACCCGCTCTGTCATTATCACCCCTGAAGTCATACAAGGCATCGAAGATTGTGCCTCATTAGCACCGCTACATAATCCGGCCCATTTAATTGGTATTCGCGCAGCGATAGCGTCTTTTCCTCAGTTGCCACAAGTGACAGTGTTTGACACCGCATTTCATCAAACCATGCCTGAGAAAGCGTATATTTATGCCCTACCTTACAAATTGTATCGTGAACATAGTATTCGCCGTTATGGCATGCATGGTACTAGCCACTTTTACGTTTGCCGTGAAGCGGCCAAAGTATTAGGCAAAGATGTTAAAGACATCAATGTTATTTGTGCTCATCTAGGTAATGGCGCATCAGTTGCAGCCATTAAAGGCGGTAAAAGCGTCGACACTTCAATGGGTTTAACCCCGCTTGAAGGTTTAGTCATGGGTACCCGTTGTGGCGATTTAGACCCATCGATTATTTTTCATTTAGTCAAACAACTTGGCTATACCCTGGATGAAGTAAACAACCTACTGAATAAACAAAGTGGTTTACTGGGCATTTCAGAGCTTACTAATGATTGTCGTGGAATTGAAGAAGGTTATCATGATGGCCATAAAGGGGCCACGTTAGCCTTGGATATTTTCTGCTACCGTTTAGCTAAATATATTGCCTCTTACACTGTGCCATTAGGGCGTTTAGACGCCATCATTTTTACTGGCGGTATTGGCGAAAACTCGAATCTTATTCGTGAGAAAGTCCTTAATTTATTAGAAATATTTAACTTCAAAGTTGACGACATCTTGAATAAAGCTGCTCGTTTTGGCCAACAGGGTGTAATAACCCAAGCAGGTACCCCTATTGCTATGGTCATACCAACAAATGAAGAGTGGGTTATTGCCGAAGATGCCATTAAGCTGATCACAGCTAAGTAAAACCGCTATTAGGTTTATATTCGGTTAACTATCATGAACACTACGCACATAAGAGGTCGTCATGTCTCGTAATATTATGCTTATTCCAATTGGTATTGGAGTAGGATTAACATCGCTTAGTTTAGGTATGGTTCGCGCCCTAGAACGCAAAGGCGTTAAAGTACAATTTTTTAAACCTATTGCACAAATTCGATCTGGTGATACAGGTCCTGAGCGTTCAACCACTATTTTAAGTACTTCTCCTACGGTTAATCCGTTGGAGCCTTTTTCAATGGAACACGCTGAAGCTTTAATCCGCTCAGAGCAAACTGATGTCCTATTGGAACAGATTATTGCCCGTGCGTCGGAATGCGCCAATAATACTGAAACCTTAGTGATTGAAGGCTTAGTGCCAACACGAAGTCACCCTTTTGCTGATGACATTAACTACGAAATTGCTAAAGCATTAGATGCAGATGTTATTTTCATCGCAACCCCAGGCAACGATACGCCTAATGGATTAATGAATCGCTTAGAGATCGCCTTTAACTCTTGGGGTGGGCAGAAAAATAAACGCTTAATTGGCGCTATCATCAATAAAATTGGTGCCCCCGTTGACAACGAAGGTCGTACACGTCCTGATTTATCAGAAGTCTTTGATGATAAAAACATGAACGCGGTTGATAGCTCGGGGATGTTCCAACTGCCGGGTAAAAGTCCACTGCGCATATTAGGTAGTGTGCCATATAATTTAGAGTTAATTGCCCCACGCGCATCTGATTTAGCTAAGCACTTAAATGCAAAAATCATTAATGCCGGTGAAATGCATACTCGTCGTATGCGCCGGGTGACATTTTGTGCTCGCAGTCTTCCAAACTTGGTCACTCACATCAAAACCAACTCACTTTTAGTGACTTCAGGCGATCGCTCTGACGTGATAGTCTCAGCGTGTTTAGCTGCAATGAATGGTGTGAAAATTGGTGCATTATTGCTGACTGGTGGCTATTCGCCTGAACCAGAAATCATGAACCTATGTGAGCAAGCATTTGAAACTGGCTTGCCAGTATTTTTAATTGATTCAAATACATGGCAGACATCGCTTAATATTCAACGCTTTGATCATGAAGTGCCTGTTGATGATGCTGTACGGGTTGAGAAAGTGCAAGAGTACGTTGCCAGCCATATCGACCAAACATGGATTGAAAGTGTTACTCAAGATTCTCCCCGTGAACACCGATTATCGCCACCAGCATTCCGTTATAAGTTAACTGAATTAGCCCGTGCTGCGCGTAAAACTATCGTGCTTCCGGAAGGTGAAGAACCGAGAACCGTTAAAGCGGCCTCGATTTGTGCTGAACGCGGTATCGCTCGCTGTGTGTTATTAGGTAACCGCGAAGAAATTTTACGCGTTGCATTGTTGCAAGACGTCGTTTTAGGTGATGGCATTGAAATCATTGAGCCTGAAACCGTGCGTGAAAAATACGTAGAACCAATGCTTAAATTACGTCGCAGCAAAGGCTTAACCGAAGTCGTCGCCCGTGAGCAACTTGAAGACAACATGGTGCTTGGTACTATGATGCTGGCACAAGATGAAGTCGATGGTATTGTGTCTGGCGCTGTTAATACCACAGCCCACACTATACGCCCACCGTTACAGTTGATTAAAACGGCACCGGGTTCTAGCTTAGTATCGTCAATTTTCTTCATGCTGATGCCAGATCAAGTGCTTGTTTATGGTGACTGTGCGATTAACCCAGATCCTAATCCTGAGCAGTTAGCCGATATTGCGATTCAGTCAGCGGAATCAGCTAAAGCCTTTGGTATTGAACCTCGCGTTGCGATGATCAGTTACTCAACGGGCACCTCTGGTACAGGTTCTGATGTGGATAAAGTCCGCGAAGCCACACGAATTGCTAAAGAAAAACGTCCAGATTTAATTATCGATGGCCCTTTGCAGTACGATGCCGCAGTGATGCCTAACGTCGCTCAATCTAAAGCGCCTAACAGCCCTGTTGCCGGCAAAGCTACTGTGTTTGTATTCCCAGACTTAAATACTGGTAACACCACATACAAAGCCGTACAGCGTAGCGCAGATTTGATCAGTATCGGTCCTATGCTTCAAGGTATGCGTAAACCGGTTAACGATTTATCTCGTGGTGCACTTGTCGATGATATTGTCTACACGATTGCATTAACCGCGATTCAAGCTGCGCAAAACAGTGCCAAATAATTTGCGATATTTCGGTTTAACACTGAGGTAATCCGCAATACTTTATCACTAAAAAAGCACTGATTATTATCAGTGCTTTTTTGTGTCTGCTTGGCTAAATTAACTTGTTGGTCAGAGTCTAAACAACACGTTAGCCCAGCTATTCACTATACAAAAATGCAATACCCCGTATCTGGCGCAAACAAAAACGCTACCCAATCGGGTAGCGTTAATCAACAACGATGAAGTAACTAAAGCTAGAAACTATTTCTTGGCTTTTTTCTTAGTTGCTTCACTGACCCATTTACCGCCAATAAACTTAGAAGACCAACCGGTGGCTTTACCATCAACTTCAGTAGCAACATACTGCTCTTTGGTTTTACGGCTAAATTTAACCGAGGCTTTATTACCATCATCATCTTCTGTAGGTGCGTCAGCAAGATACGCATATTTAGGCCATAACAGATCACGATACTGAACTAACTCTTCCACTAATGGCGCACGTGTTTCACGCGATTTAGGGAAAGTACTTGCCGCTAAAAATATGCCAGCAGCACCATCACGAAGCACAAAATGCGCATCTGACTTAGTGCATTTTAGTTCAGGTAGAAAAATGGGATCTTCTTTTGGTGGCGCAGCTTCGCCGCTTCTTAGCAACTTACGCGTATTTTTACACTCGCTGTTAGTGCAACCAAAATACTTACCAAATCGACCATTTTTCAGTTCCATATTATTGCCGCAACGATCGCACTCAATAATTGGACCTTCATAACCTTTAATCTTAAATTGCCCGGCTTCCACTTCGTAGCCATCACATGAGGGGTTATTACCACAAACATGTAATTTACGCGTCTCATCAATCAGGTAACTGTCCATCGCTGTGCCACACTTACCACAACGATGTTTAGCCCGTAACGCTTCCGTTTCACCATCTTCATTGTCGCTAACCGCTTCTTCACCTGGGGTTAAGTTAAGCGTGGTTTTGCAACGTTCTTTAGGCGGTAAAGCATAGCCAGAACAGCCTAAAAACACCCCAGTAGAACCGGTTCTGATCCCCATTGGACGGCCACAGGTAGGACACTTAATGTCATCTGTTAATACCATCTCATTGGGGCGCATGCCGCCTTCATCTGGGTCTAACTCGGCCAACAATAATTGTTTGGTAAAGTCACCGTAAAAACCATCGAGTACTTTTTTCCAGTCAAGCTTACCTTGAGCAACATCATCTAATGTTTGCTCCATGCTTGCGGTAAAGTCGTAACTCATTAATTCTTTAAAACTGCCCACTAAACGTTCGCTAACTATCTCACCCATTTTTTCAGCAAAGAAACGGCGATTATCCACTTTGACGTAGCCGCGATCCTGAATGGTTGAAATAATTGTCGCATACGTTGACGGACGGCCAATACCACGTTTTTCGAGCTCTTTAACTAAAGAAGCTTCGCTGTAACGTGGTGCAGGCTTGGTAAAGTGCTGTTTAGGCGATAAGGTTTCAAGCACTAACTTGTCACCTTTTTCGACTACTGGCAGTGTTTTATCGTCTTCGTTTTTCTTACTCATCTGTGGTTGAACACGCGTCCAACCATCAAAGCGTAATGTGCGACCACTGGCTTTTAATTCGTAATCACCCGCAGTAACGGTTAAACGTGTTGCGTCATACTGAGCTGGGGTCATTTGACACGACACGAATTGACGCCAAATGAGCTCATACAAGCGCTGAGCGTCTCTTTCCATATCGGTTAGCGATGCAGACTGCACAGCAACGTTCGACGGTCTAATCGCTTCATGCGCCTCTTGGGCACCTTCTTTGCTACCATAACGGATAGGTTCAGCCGGTAAATACTTATCACCAAACTCAGAAGCAATCATTTCACGTAAATTTTCAACCGCTTCTTTACTTAAATTGGTTGAATCGGTACGCATATAGGTAATGTGGCCCGCTTCGTATAAACGCTGCGCCATCATCATGGTTTTCTTCACACCAAAACCTAGACGAGTACTCGCGGCTTGCTGCAATGTAGAGGTTATATAAGGTGCTGTTGGTTTGCTTGAGGTTGCTTTATCCTCACGCGCACTGACCACGTAAGACGCCCCACGCAATGCATCGACTGCCACTTTAGCTTGTGCTTCATTAATCGGCTCAAATGCAGCAGATTGATACTTCATCACCTGCATTTTCAAGCTTGCTGCGGTTGGCGTATTTAATTCAGCATGTATGTCCCAAAATTCTTCTGGAACAAATGCTTTAATCTCACTTTCACGTTCTACAACTAAGCGAACCGCAACCGATTGCACACGCCCAGCCGATAGACCACGAGCAACTTTTTTCCATAATAAAGGTGACACCATAAAGCCAACGACACGGTCTAAGAAACGACGTGCTTGTTGGGCGTTAACCATATTAGTGTCAAGTACAGACGGGTTACTAAATGCATCTTGAATCGCAGTTTTAGTAATTTCGTTAAACACAACTCGCTGATACCGTGAAGCATCACCACCAATGATCTCCTGCAAATGCCAGGCGATGGCTTCCCCTTCACGGTCCAAATCCGTTGCGAGATATATTTGGTCAGCATCTTCTGCTAACGCTTTGAGTTCTTTAACAACTTTTTCTTTACCAGGCAGGATTTGATACTTAGCCGCCCAGCCTTTATCTGGGTTGACACCCATTCGCGCCACAAGCGCTTGTTTGTCTCTGATTAGCTTGTATTTAGCTTTTTCTTCAGGAGATAATTTCTTAACTTCTGCTGCGGTTTTAGTCACAGTTGTACCGTCAGAAGTAGACGAAGTTGGTAAGTCACGTATGTGACCTACACTCGACTTCACAATGAAGTCTTTACCAAGATATTTATTAATTGTCTTGGCTTTGGCCGGCGATTCGACAATAACTAGCGATTTACCCATAGTTTTATTTGCGCCAAAAAGTCTCGAAAAAAAGAAAATTGATTCCATATATAGAGGGTTGAGACAATAGTTTCAAGTTAATCCCTCTTTTACATGGCTAGTAAGTCATTTTTTAAGCAAAATTTATTCAATAATAAAAAATGCGAAAAATAATATGCGTTTTTTAAACGTAATTTTTCACTTAATGATACTTGCGAGCACCTTCAGTGCATTTTTAGTCATTTATACACATTTGTACAAATTAACCACACCTTGTTAACCCTTATAGCTTCAGTATACTGGGGTTAAATTAGCGTTAACTGTAGTCAGCAATCACGTTCCTTTTTTATAAGTAACACAAATAAGTGCAACAACAATAATAATTATTCACTAAAAACTCTCAAGGATCACGAATGAAGCATTTTGAAGCAAACTTTGATGGCTTGGTAGGACCAACCCATAACTATGCCGGATTATCATTTGGTAATGTAGCCTCATTTAGTAATGCGGCCCAAACCTCAAATCCCAAAGCGGCAGCTAAACAAGGTTTGCAAAAAGCCAAATCATTAGCAGACTTGGGAATGGTACAGGGGGTATTAGCCCCGCAAGAGCGTCCAGACCTTTATACACTGCGTCGAATTGGTTTTTCCGGGTCAGATGCTGAAGTTTTACAAAAAGCGGCTCAACAGGCTCCTGCGCTACTTAATGCTTGTTGCAGTGCATCAAGTATGTGGACTGCTAACGCGGCAACCGTATCCCCCAGTGCCGATACCCGGGACGGTAAAGTTCATTTCACGCCAGCTAACTTAGTCGACAAATTACACCGCAGCATTGAGCCTTTCACCACAGGCAATATTTTACAGGCAACATTTAACAACGATCGCCATTTTAAACATCACCAACATTTACCAGAACATGCAAGTTTTGGTGATGAAGGCGCCGCAAATCATACCCGCCTATGTGCTGAATACGGCCATGCTGGTGTTGAACTGTTTGTTTATGGACAATCGGCAACCAATCCTGATGCACCAAAACCGAAAAAATATCCCGCCCGTCAAACCTTAGAAGCATCACAAGCCGTTGCTCGTTTGCATCAGCTTGAAGATGAAAGTTGCGTGTTTATGCAGCAAAACCCTGATGTGATTGACCAAGGTGTATTCCACAACGATGTGATTTCTGTTGGTAATCAAAACGTCCTTTTTTATCATGAACAGGCGTTTTTACATACCGAAGCAAAATTTGATGAAATTCGCCGAAAAATGGATAGTGACATGCATTTTATCAAAGTGGCAACCAGCCAAGTGTCAATTGATGATGCGGTCAAAAGTTACCTGTTTAATACTCAGATCATTACCTTACCGTCTGGTGAAATGGCCATTATTGCACCGACAAACTGCCAAGAAAATCCCGCAGTTTTTGCTTACTTAAATGAACTGATAACCTTAGGCACGCCAATCAAACAGGTGCGTTATTTTGATGTGAAACAAAGTATGCAAAATGGTGGTGGGCCAGCTTGTTTACGTTTACGTGTGGCAATGAACCAACAAGAAGTTGCCGCAGTTAATCAAAACACCCTCATGAATGATAGCTTATTTACTCGTCTAAATACCTGGGTTGATAGGCATTATCGCGACCAATTAACGGTTCAAGATTTAGCCGACCCACAATTGATTATTGAATCGCGCACTGCGTTAGATGAGCTAACACAAATTTTGAAATTAGGCAGTGTTTATCAGTTCCAAAAGTAAACTTTAACGGGGGTCAATAAATGATAGCGGTATGTACAAAATCATAAACTTGACCCATCTCATATCAAACGAGTAATGTGTGTACCAAGCAAGAAATAATAACGTATCCAGTGCTAAGCTTTAGCAAGTTAAATTGTCCACACTAGCGGGCAAATAACGGTTTAATAAACGTTTTTTATCCCGCTTATAGGTTACTGATAAAAATAACAAAAAAGAGTAATTATTCCAGCTATTTTTTTATTGTTAACTATACTTTATTTATCATCAATCAATCACTAAATCGGCGCTGTATGAAAAGTCAGTTAATAAGGATGTTAACACTTGTAATCTTATGTTCATTCAATACCTCAAACGCCTCAGAAAATGCGTTAGAGTTTGAACACACCATAGTTAATTACAATGCCTCCGTTCAAGGTGTTGATCCTAAGCAAGCCTATTTTATTTCACTGTTAGCACTTGCTCTGGATAAAAGTGCTAGCCGCTACGGTACGTTTCAAATGCGTGCAGCCATGATTAATATGCCTCAAAGTCGTACCCTAAAAATGCTGGCCGAAAACAAAAATATCGATGTCGCGTGGAGCATGACAAGTATTGAACGGGAAGCACAGCTTCAAGCAGTCTATATCCCACTATTAAAAGGGCTTATGGGATATAGAATTGGGATTATACGCAAAGGCGACCAAGCACAATTTGATCAACTCACCAGCCTAGAAGACCTAAAAAAAATCCTCATGGGTCAAGGTTTAGATTGGCCTGATACCAATATTTTGAACAGCAATGGCTTTAATGTGGTCCCAGGACCAGAAAAGAGTTTAATTAGTATGTTGCTTAAAAATCGGTTTGATTATTACCCTCGTGCTCTTTTTGAACCTTGGCGCGACCTTGCTCGTCACAGTGAATTAGTAGTAGAAAAGAATATCTTAATACGCTACACAGCCCCAATTTATTTTTTTGTCAGTAAAGACAATCCTCGGTTAGCTGAACGAATTGAATATGGCTTACGAGTCGCCATCGATGACGGTAGCTTCAATGCCATGTTCTATAATCACCCCATCACCGATGGCATGCTCGAAAAATCCGAACTCGACAAACGTAAAGAATTTGTTCTGCATAATCCCTTGTTGTCAGAAAAAAGCGCCAGTCTTCTTGATGAGCCGAAATTATGGTTAACCATCAAAACAGCAACCTCTATTGCGGTACCTCTTTACAATTAAACGCTCAACCTATGCGATGCTCATTGATGATACAGAGATTGCAGGTTTTATAAAAAACATTGATAATCAATAAATTACACTCAGCCACAGCAGGTTTAGCACTACTGTAATCACCTTCTATTACTCACAAACCTAATTAAAAAGGTTTACATTCTTTTGCACAATAGAGGTTTAGAATCCACAGATTAACCACCATATTAATGCGAATGGCAATAACATCATGCTACAATTGGCCACAATTACGATTGAAAATATGATGCAATCATGTCCGAACTAGACATTATCGTTTCCCTAGCCTGAGATTTATATGAAGCAACTGTTAGATTTTTTACCATTAGTCATTTTTTTTGCGGTTTACAAGTTCTATGATATTTACGCCGCTACAGGAGTATTGATCGCGGCAACAGCGCTTCAACTTGTGATTACTTATCTGCTTTATAAACACATTGAAAAAATGCATTTAGCCACCTTCGCCTTGGTCACTGTGTTTGGCTCACTCACACTGTTTTTCCATGACGATGCCTTTATCAAATGGAAAGTCAGTATCGTTTATGCCTTATTCGCCATAGGACTAATTGCCTCACAAATGATGGGCAAACCTGCGCTTAAAAGCATGCTTGGTAAAGAAATGAAAGTTGACGATAAAATATGGGCTCAAGTCACGTGGTATTGGGTTGGATTTTTTGTCTTATGTGCCTTTGCTAATATTTACATTGCGTTTAATTTACCTCTGGAAACCTGGGTAAACTTCAAAGTGTTTGGCCTAACCGCCCTCACCTTAATCAACACCGTTATTACGGTCGTTTATTTGTATAAAAATATGCAAGATGACGATTCGCAAACAACTGATGGTCAATAAGCATTCATGTAAAATAAAATCAAATAAAGGAAGCAACGATATGTGGTATATGATTTCATCTCAAGATGTGGAAAACAGTTTAGAGAAACGCTTATCTGTTCGCGCTGAACATTTAGCCCGTTTACAAGATTTAGCTGATGAAGGCCGCTTATTAACTGCCGGACCACATCCTGCTATTGATAACGAAAACCCTGGTGAAGCAGGTTTTACCGGCTCATTAGTTATTGCCGATTTTGCCTCATTAGAAGATGCACAAGCATGGGCTGATGTGGATCCTTACATTGGTGCTGGTGTGTATAAAAGCGTTATTGTTAAGCCATTTAAACGAGTGCTCCCATAATGAAGATTGTTTCTTTTAACATTAATGGCATACGTGCTCGACTGCATCAATTGCAAGCACTTATAGACAGCCACGCGCCTGACATTATTGGCTTACAAGAAACCAAAGTGCACGACGAAGCCTTTCCGGTTGCAGATGTTGAGGCAATGGGCTACAAAGTTCATTACCATGGCGGCAAAGCACATTATGGCGTAGCCATGCTGTCAAAAGCTGAACCCATTAGTATTATTAAAGGTTTTGAATCTGATAATGAAGATGCTCAGCGTCGACTTATTATTGGCCAATTTACACAAGATAATGGCCGAGTGTTAACGGTATTCAATGGATATTTTCCACAAGGTGAAAGCATTCACCACGAAACAAAATACCCGGCTAAACGTAAGTTCTATCAAGACTTAATGCTATATTTAGAGAAACATCACCAACCAAGCGATGACATAGCAATCATTGGTGATATCAATATATCGCCCACCGATTTAGATATCGGCATCGGTGAAGTGAACGCTAAGCGTTGGTTAAAAAGCGGAAAATGTAGCTTCCAACCAGAAGAACGTGAATGGTTAGCACGTTTACAACAATGGGGCTTTATTGATAGTTTCCGCCAATTGCATCCAGATCGCACTGAACGTTACTCGTGGTTTGATTACCGCAGTAAAGGCTTTGATGATAACCGTGGTCTGCGCATCGACGTGATATTAGTGACCGACTCATTAGTGTCACGCGTAGTCGAATCTGATGTCGATTACGAATTACGCGCGATTGAGAAACCGTCCGATCATGCCCCCATTTGGACTACGTTTAGTTAATCGTTAGGGTGCTGACATAACCTAGCCCCCGACATCGCTTAGCAACAAAAAAGCTATAAGCAATCTTGCTTATAGCTTTTTTAGTTTTACAGCATTCCTTCACCACCGGCTAAGCTTGATAGCTTGATAGTTTGTCAACACGCTCACATGAGCAGAGTAAACGACTCACGTTAGTATATTACAGGCCAAATAATCGCCCTTAAAAGGTTGCTGCTATAAAAATCAAATAATGGCTAAGCATGCATATTAGTAACCCAAGTGATTATCATCACTACTATGCCATCTTTATCGAGCACCTTAACTAACTATCACTGAACGTTGTTATGGGCTGCTTGATACAAAATTAAATTCTATATTGACTTAAAATCGCCGCTAAACCTTGAGATGATTGATGTAAATCTTTCGCTAATATTCCGGCATGTTTTGCAGTACTGCGAATCGTCTCCGATTGCTGACGGATTTGATTAAGTTGCGAGGCAATATCACCAGCAGAGACACTTTGTTGTTCAGCTGAGGCGGCTATCTGGCTACTCATATCAAACACGGCATTAATCGACTCAGCCATGTCGGTAATATCGTCACCGACCGCTTTAATACTTGCACTGCCCTGATCGGCTTCGGTAACAATCACATTGGTAATGCTGGTCAGTTTTTTAGAACCTTGTTGTAAGCCTTCGATCATATTTTGAATTTCAACGGTCGCTTGTTGAGTCCGCCCTGCAAGAGTACGTACTTCATCAGCCACCACAGCAAAACCCCGACCTTGCTCACCAGCACGCGCCGCTTCAATGGCTGCATTTAACGCTAATAAGTTAGTTTGTTCAGAAATACTTTCAATGGTAGTAACTGCAACATTAATTTGGGTGGCATCATGAGATAACTGCTCTACAGATGAAAACGCTTCAGCAATACGCTCAGACAAATAGCCAATCCGCTTAACTGCATCATTAATCTTGCCCTGACTCTGACCCATTTGGGTAGCATTTTGCTTAGTGTTCAAAGATGCATCACTCGCATGATGTGATACATCTGCAATGGCTCCGGTCATTTGATCCATGGCATGCGCTACAGAATCTAAATAATGATGTTGCTGATCAATTAAGTCATCATTAGTGTTAGCTTGATGGTTAAACTCATTGGCGGCAGTCGCTAGGGTTTCTGCATTACTCCGAATAGCGGTCACCATTTCACTCATATTATTGGCACAGCGATCAATTTCATTGGCGATTAAACTGAAATCGTCAGTACCAAAGAAGTTTAATCTCAAGGTTAAATCACCATCAGCTAACCGTTTGATAGCCATGTACATATCCCATAAACCGCCGCCTAACGAGGTTGAGATCCAGTAACTCAGTTGAAATAATGGTAGCAAGCCAACTAATGCGATGATTAGCATAAAATAGCTTTGGCTTAATGGTTCCTGTTCCCAGGATTGAACATTTTGACTCACGCTTAGAAACTGATCGCCGACACTCGCTGATGCTGTAACTTGATCACCACTGCGAAAAGTATTATCACGACCAGATAACTGTAATTGATGAGTTTGTGCAAATTGCTCCAGAGCAGTATTTGTTAAGCCTTGATTATTGGCAACCGAGGCATAACTTTCAGCACTTGCTTTAACCCGCTGTAATGATGACTGAGCAATTAAATCAGTCGTTTGTTGGTAATTCATCAGAGCAATAACACTGGTGATCAATGCAACCAGCGAACACACCACCCAAAATTTTCCATTCAGGCTAAATTTAATCAAAATTGCATCAATGGTTCTAAACTGAATTTGCTTCATATAAGCTTCCTAAGGCAATGCGTTACTATCTCAAATATGAGAATAAGATTAAATAAACAACAGCACCCACTCAATCTGAATCAATACTAAAATTCATTAACGATTCAATTGAGAGTGATTTTAAATTATCGTAAAAAAACAATGCCTAAGTGCGAATACACTTAGGCATTTAGCTTATTTATTATCGGCTTAAGCGCAGTAAACTTAAGTGTTGTAGCTCACGAAAATGGCTAAACCGATAAAAATTTATTAAGCGGTAAATCGCGATATCGTATCCCCGTTGCCGCAAAAATGGCATTGGTTAAACTGGGCGCAACAGGAGGCACACCGGGCTCACCGACACCAGCAGGCTTTGCTATCGACTCAATAATATAAGTGTCAATCTGTGGCGATTGCGGCATACGCAATAACGGATAGTCATGAAAGTTAGATTGTTCGACTTTACCGTCTTTAAAGGTAATTTCGCCCATGGTCGCTAAACTTAAACCAAAAATGATCGCACCTTCTAATTGTGATTTCACTCGATCAGGATTAATCACTCTCCCAGCATCCATCACCGCAATAGATTTCAATACTTTAAGCTGTTTATCTACCACTTCAACTAGCGTAGCAACGGCAACATAGCTAACAAAGCTGCGATGCACCGCCATACCCCAACCTTGGTTTTTAGCCGCTTTAGGGGCATCTGCCATTACGGCTTCTAACTTGTCGAGCACTTTATGATAACGCCCTACATCCACGGGATGATCGGCTAAGTCTTCACCGTAATTTCCATAGGTAAAGTTTTGGTTTTCAAACGGTTCGATACGCGCTTTACCTAATAAATCACGCCACATTTGTACACAGGGCTTATTAGCATTTACGGCTATCTCGTCAACAAAACTGCCAATACCAAAAGCATGCTGAATATTACACACAGAACGCATCCAACCAATACGCGTATGCGCGGGCGCTTTGACGACTTCAAGTTGAATGTGCTTAAGCGCTAACGGTACGTCACTAAAACCTAAATCGAGCTCACCAGCTGAAGGGTATTCAACCCCTTCGGCAAATGTTGAACTGATTGACGGAAAGCCTGTACGGGCTAATAGTGCGGTGGGCATCTTATTATTGTCGAGAGCGACTTGGTACATCTGCGCACTGATAGCATGATAATAACCATTCTGAATTTCGTCTTCACGGCTCCAACATACTTTGACGGGTTTATTGAGCTTTTGCGATAAAATGGCGGCTTCAACACTAAAGTCAGGCTTAGATTTACGCCCAAAACCACCACCCAGTAAAGTCACGTTAACGGTAACTTGCTCTTCTTTTAACCCTAATGCACCAGCCACATTTTGCTGGGTACTTTGTGGGGTTTGGCTCGAAGCCCACAACTCACATCCATTAGCAGTTACATTTGCTGTTGCTACTGGTGGCTCCATCATAGCATGGGTTAAATAGGGCACAGTGTAAACAGCCTTAACTGTTGACGCTTCAGGCCAATCAGTGACTGACTCACCCAACTGGCGCATCACTTTACCTGGTTGGTTTACTCTCTCGACCAACCCCTGCAGGTATGTGTCTGAATTGTGGCTATCATTAATCGATTTAGACCAGGTAATCACCAACGCTTTACGCGCTTCAATCGCACTCCAACTGTTAGTGGCAATCACTGCGACGCCGCCTAAAGCCTGAAATAATGGTGCACCTTTCGGAACGGGTAAGGTAATAATGTCAACCACCCCGGCTATTTTACGGGCTTTGGTGTCATCAAGGCTCAGCACATCACTGCCTAATACTGGCGGACGAGTGATACTGGCATACAACATACCGTCTAATTTAATGTCATAGCCGTAAATCGCTTTGCCCGTGAGCATGGCATCCATATCGACAATAGTATGAGATTGACCAATATGGGTAAATTCACTTTCTGGCTTTAGCACTACAGAATCTAATTCTGGCATCGGTAATCTCGATGCCGCTACAGCCAACTCACCGTAACTAAGGCTTTTGTTACTGCCTTTATGATGGATCTTATGGGCTTTAGCATACACCTCCGCAACCGGAACTTGCCAAATTTGCGCCGCAGCTTGTTCAAGCATGGTTCTTGCGGTCGCGCCCATTTGACGCATACGATGATAATGTTTACGAATACTGCGGCTACCATCAGTATTTTGGCTGCCATAGCGTTTATCCGCTAAGCCTTGCACCACTACAACCTTATCCCAATCAGCTTCTAACTCGTCAGCCAAAATTTGCGGTATGCCTGTTCTAATCCCTTGTCCCATCTCAGAACGATGACAAGTCAAATACACTTTATTGTCTTCACCGATAGCAACAAACAAGTTCATCAGCGCTTGCTTGTCTTCAGCTAAGGCCATTGGGCTCCAACTTAAACTGGTTGCCCCTAGAGCGAGTCCACCACCGACTGCACCAAATAACTTTAATACATTACGGCGACTAATATTCTCAACAGCTGTGAATGTGGTCATGATCACGCCTCCGAAGCCGATTGAATGGCGGCTTTTATCCGTGGATACGTACCACAACGACAAATATTACCCGACATCGCATCAAGGATTTGGGTTTCAGTCGGTTTAGGCGTGCTGGTGAGTAAGGCTGCGGCAGACATTAACTGCCCAGCCTGACAATAACCACATTGCGGCACATTATGCGCTAACCAAGCTTGCTTTAGTTTTTCAGCCTCAAGACCTTCAATAGTGGTAACTTGCTTACCCTGAACTTGCTTTAAGCTGGTTAAACAACCACGCATTGGACTGCCGTCAACATGGATAGTGCATGCACCACAAAGCCCTGCTCCACAACCAAATTTAGTGCCAGTTAGACCTAATATGTCACGCAATGCCCAAAGTACTGGCATATTAGGGTCGGCATCAAGGGTAAAATCCTTTCCATTGACCATCAATTTTTGTGTTGGGGTTGTCATAATCAATCCTTATTATCTAACCAACGTACTAAGTCAGCAGGTGTATCAATATCAAATTGCGCTTGTTCCATCACAATAATGTTCAAGCTATTATTTTTATCATTTTGTTTTAAAATGCTTTTTGCACCATTATCGCCATCAAGAGACATCAATATTTTAATATCTTCAGCTGAAAAGATAGCAGGTACACCTACGCTATGCAGGTAAAAAGCACAGCTAGTTAACTTATTATGGATATATGCTTGGATCAATTGTAAATAATCACTGCTTTGTAATGCGACTTGGTCGGCTAACACCACCAGTAAAGCATCCGCCTGTTGCGTTTGGGCATATTGGCCAGCAAGTTTCACTGAACTGGACAAACCTAAATGCCAATCATGATTAATAATTCGCTGATGATTGGCCGTTATCGCTAACACTTCATCGGTTTGATGGGCACCCAACATCACCACCGCAGGTGCAATACCTGCCGTTTGAGTCACAACATCAAGTGTCTGTAAGCTGTGTGCCAGCAAACTTTGTTCGCCTTGCACTTTAGCAACAATTTTAGCGCTGTTAAATCGGCTGCTTGCCCCAGCAGCTAGGATCACTGTAACTATGTTTGCCGTCATTTACGTATCAACTCGCTAAGACAGCATTACAGTATCAAGACTAGTTATCTTGCTTTGATAAAGTACGCCATGGCACTGGGACAATATGCTCAGTCCAACCGAACCAGGCAGCTCGCCCCCTAATGCCAACCCTGCTGGTGCCGAAAAATAACCACTAAAGTCATCGATATTAAGTTCAGCCATGCTCAACACCTTGTCACGGCGGTGAGTCGGACCTAATAATGAAATATACGCTAGGGATAAAGGTTGCAGTACCTGTAATGTTTTAGCATCAATCTGTAAATTATGACTCATCACAAAGGCAGCATCTAAACTGGCCAACAGTGAGCTTGACACATCCTTGGTCGCTTTTTTGATGATCTGGCAGCCAGGAAAATCATAAGTACGTGCGTACGCAGTACGTTCATCAAATACAGTGACTTTCCAACCTAACGTTTGCGCCATTTGCGCAATTGGTTGGGCATCTAAACCGCCACCAAAAATACCAATATGCACAGGTGGCCTGATAGGAATATGTAACACTGAGTGATCTTCAAAGGCTTCTTTGTGGGTTTTAGTATTGAGAGTGATAACGGTAGCTTGCTCTGATTTTTGTTCAACAAAGTGACCACTGAGTTGGTCGGCCGGCGTGCCATCAGCAACGATATCAATTTGATATACACCTGAATGACTGCGCATCAAAGCATCATGAACACTCACTAAACCAAGATAATTGTTAGATTTATTCAACGACACCATCATGATATTAACGATGCCACCACAGCCAAGTTGATAACTGGTATCAGACTCGTCAGTTGCATCATAGGTTAACTGAATAACTTGCTGAGTTTGAATCGCACGTTGCGCGTGACGACGGAGATCCGCTTCAAGGCAACCACCACTTAACATTCCTAAGCTTTTGCCCATGGGATGAAATAGCATTATTGCGCCTGGTTTGCGGTAAGAAGAGCCTTGTACTTGAGTGAGAACGGCGAGTACCCAGTCTTCTTGATAAGAAGGTAACCAGGTATCGAGTAAATCAACGAGGTGTTGAACCATTTGAACTGTCCATCATATGTAAACGCATACTCTTAAGCTAACAGACTGGGTTTACAATGCAAAGAATCAATAGTTTCAACTTATTAATAAATAACCTCAACGACCTAATTGTGTAGAAAAGTGTTAATCAAATAACTGATCCGCAACAAAAGGGTTATGTTGTCGTTCATCTGCAAACGTCGACATTGGGCCATGACCAGGAATGAAACTCACATTGTGACCTAATGGCCATAACTTGGTAGTGATTGATTGGAGTAAGTCTTGATGATTGGATTGCGGGAAATCGGTACGACCAATTGAGCCACGAAAAAGCACATCGCCCACCCAGGCTAAATTAGCAAAAGCATTATAAAAAATAATGTGTCCTGGTGTGTGTCCAGGGCAATGCAAAACTCGTAAATGTTGCTCACCAACACTTAGCACATCATCTTCATTAAGGTATTGGGTTGGCTCAAAAGCTTCTACACGCGGAAACCCAAAGTTTTGACTTTGTTTTACCAAGTTTTCTAACCAAAATTTATCCGCAATGTGCGGACCAATGATCGGAATAGCTAATTCGCTCGCCAATGCCGCCGCCCCACCAACATGATCAATATGCCCATGGGTTAATAATATTTTTTCAACCGTTAAGCCTAACTTAGCCACCTCAGCTAAAATCCTATCAATGTTACCACCAGGATCAACTACCGCAGCCTTCAAGGTCTTTTCGCACCAAATAACACTACAATTTTGCTGAAAAGGCGTTACGGGGATGATTTGATACTTCATTGACAACCTCGTTGTTTAATAATCAGTGGCTAATTATCGGTTAATTCTACCTAGGCAGATTTGATCTAGATAGCTATTTAAGATGATTTGCATCAAGTTAGTGATTGTTAATCATTAACATGGCTCATAAAATAACGTTACTTACGGCTGAATAAGCTTGATATCACCATTAATCATGACCCAATAGGCATTTTATGCACACAGAACTCACCTTAGCAGACATTGTTGCTCGTAAGCACTTTTTCTCGGTGCCATTAGATTATCAACAAAGTCCCAGTAAACAGATTACGGTTTTCGCTCGGGAAATTGTCAGTGTTGAAAACCAACATAAAAAACTGCCTTATTTAGTATTCTTTCAAGGTGGGCCAGGATTTGGTGCCGTCAGGCCGATCAGCAATAACGGCTGGATAAAACGTGCGTTAACTGAATATAGAGTGTTATTGCTCGACCAGCGGGGCACCGGATTATCAAGCCCAATCAATGCCACCAGCTTAAGTTATATGAACGCCACCGACCAGGCTGATTATTTAAGTTTTTTCCGTGCCGACAACATTATTCGCGATGCAGAATATATTAGAGCCAAACTATCCCCAGACCAACCTTGGAGTATTTTAGGCCAAAGCTTTGGTGGCTTTTGTGTGCTGCATTATTTGTCTGCCGCGCCTGAAGGCCTAAAAGAAGCCTACATTACTGGCGGCATACCTTCACTTAGCCGCCCTGCTGATGAAGTATATCAAGCGACATATCAACGAGTCATCGCCAAAAACAACGACTTTTTCAAACGCTTTAGTGATGCCCGCAGCTTAGTTGATAACTTAGCCAGCCACCTTTATCAAAACAAAGTGTACTTAGCCACAGGCGAATTACTGACAGTTGAAATGTTGCAATTGTTAGGGATTAATTTAGGCATGGAACAAGGGCCAGAAGCGGTCTACTATTTGCTTGAACAAGCCTTAATCGAAACACCCCACGGTATTGATGTTAATCCGTTATTTTTACATCAATTTAGTCATTTCCTCGACTACAGCACTAATCCTATTTTTGCTTTATTGCACGAATCTATTTACTGCCAACATAAGGCTTCAGCGTGGGCGGCCCATCGAGTGAGAGCGCAGTTTGAACAATTCAATTACCGTCCGAATAAGCCATTATTGTTTACAGGTGAAATGATTTACCCATGGATGTTTGCTCAATTTGAAGCATTAATGCCATTACAACCTGCAGCAGACTTAATCGCGGCTAAGAAAGATTGGCCGGCATTATATGACCTTGAAACGTTAGCGAATAATAAGGTTCCGGTAGCAGCCGCTATTTACAGCAACGACATGTTTGTCGAAATGCAATACAGCCTAGAAACCGCTAAGCAAGTCAACAATCTCAAGTATTGGCTGACATCAGAATATGAACACAACGGCATCCGCATGGATGGCGAACGCATTTTTGATAAGCTTATTAGCCTCAACCGCGGTCATTGTTTACGTTAATGCATCAATCAACCAAGTTTGTGTAATGAAAATAAACTGGCATAAGATTAACTAAAACAAAGCGATAAACCTAAAGTCACCGTCCGAAGTGTCAGAAATAGCATGATGAGAACCCTGTGGTAACATCATGCAATTTATCACACATCACGGCGTCAGAGGTTTTTCACATCAGATGTACTCTCTGGGCTATGAGGTGATTGTTATTATGATATGGAAGATCAACACCTTGGCGGAATTGATGGAGTGATCAACAAGGGCAAGCAGTGTTCCCCTTGTTGATCCGGTGTGGACGAAGCGCTACAACGTTAATATTTATCTAACCAAGGTTTATTCGACATTGAAACGAATAAAATCAATATCAAAGCCTATTTATACGACCTGTAATACTTGCTCTTTAGCCAAACGAGATTTAGGTAACTTAGCGTTATAGTCTTCATCCGAATGATGATAACCAAATGCTAATGCAACTTCACACACATAACCGCCAAGTTCTTCAGCAAAAATTTCACCTAACAACTCACTGTCTACGCCTTCCATCGGCGTAGAATCAATACCAAGGCGAGCTAAAACATGCATAGTATTACCTAATGCTAAATAGGTTTGTGACTTAGTCCATGCCGCATTGTTGCCCGCTTCATCAGTGTTTAAATCAACAAATGCGTATCCACCAAATGCAGCTTCGCGATCTTCAGGCTTAGTACGGCCATCGATAATGCCTTGATCAACCACTTTGGCATAATCTTCACGGGTATACTTAGGGTTATATGCAAACAATATGGTATGTGAAGCCGCTTTAGCATGCGGTTGGTTAAACTGAAACTTATTAGCATAAGAGTCATGTAGGCGTTGTTTTGCTTGATCACTTTCAATCACGATAAATTTCCATGGTTGAGAGTTAATAGATGAAGGTGATAACACCATTGCGTCATAAATGACGGCTAAATCTTGTTGTGACACGCGCTTAGTCGCATCATAACGTTTGGCGGTGTAACGTTTTTCTAAATCAGTAATAATAGCGTTGGTCATGTCAGACTCCATATTAATTTTAAACACTCAGAGAAAGAGTTAGCAGTGAAACGACATGTCGTAATGTTATCGATTAACCTACAATCTGGCTCAATAGACTTGATACGAACAATATAAAACAGCAAAACAATATTAAAAAAATTGAGTAAATACACTATAAGACGGTTATGGTGCCAAAACATGGGGTTTTCAAGGTTTATCACTAACTAAAGTTCGATTAGGCTATTCGACCAAGCCGCCCAAAGATGCTATTTACTGCGGGTATAAAGTCATTCAGATTTTCAATCCGCCTAGCGACTTTAGCTGCCGCATACAGTGCCATGATGGCAAGGTTATCCAGTGTGTTTTGCCATTAAGCAGAAAAAGAAAAACAGCCAACAAATGTTAGCTGTTTAGATAAGCGTCATCGCCTTAAATATTAGCCATGCAATGATTAGCTTTCAGTTACCACAGCACGATAGCCTCCTTGATGTTCGTCGGCGACAAACTCAATAAAGTGCTGAATACTATCAAGGCTATCTTCTTGATAATGTGACACATACAACAATTGGCTCAAGTGCTCTTTAGCGATGAGTTCAAGGGCATTTTTAATCAATCTTCGGCCTAGGTAATCTAAGCCTTGGTAAGGCTCGTCAAGGATCAATAACGTTGGCTGTTTCACAATAGCGCGAGCAATGAGCAACAAGCGTTGCTGGCCATATTCTAATTGTCTAAAAGCCGTTTTACTCAACTGGTCCATGTGTAAAATGGCTAACCATTCGGATGCAATAGCTAACTGTTGTGCTGTCGGTTGTTGATACAAACCAATCGAGTCATAAAAGCCCGATACAATCACATCCAAGGCACTGCAATTAACTCTATACTGTAAATGCAACGCTGATGACACCATGCCGATATGCTTTTTTATCTCCCAAATACTCTCGCCTGAGCCTCTTTTTTTACCAAAAATATCAATGTCGTTACTGTAACATTGTGGATGATCGCCAAAAATAAGCCCTAGTAAAGTACTTTTACCACAACCATTTGGGCCTTTAACTTGCCAATGTACGCCATTATCGATGCGCCAATTAACCCCAGAGAAAATCACTTTGTCACTGTAAGCTACTCGGCCATTGTGTAACTGAAAAACCGGATTGGCGAATAAGGGCTTATGTCTGTGACGACGAATAAGCGCCAACATATCTTCACTTTGTTGGCCTGATTGCGCCGTAAGTTGACTAATCAGCGGATGATTATCCCACTCAGTCTTAGCCATTACGCTGTCTAACGCGCCATGATTAAAAATCGCAACATGCTCAATCCAGTCAGGCATATCTTCTTCACGTGACACGACCACCAGCATTTGTACCGTTTGCGACAACAGCTGCAAATATTGACTTAACGCTTGTCGATGGCCCACATCAAGCCCTGCATAAGGTTCGTCGAGGACTAAAAATGGCACTTGGGTTGCCACAGCACGGGCCAGCATGACCCGGCGACTTTCACCGGTAGAAAGCTGAGTAAACTGGCTATCGCTTAACCGAGTGAGATCCAGCTGTTCTAATAAGCGCTTTGTCAGTACGTGATCATCACATAGGGTAAAAATCACCCCATAAACGCTAGTATTAGGGTCGATGTAGCCTAAAGCCTCGCTGTCATCTTGATCAAGAATCTGTTCGAGTAACAGCTGCTGTTCATGCAGTGACACCAAAGCGACCTGCGAGTAGTCAACACCCGATAGTATGCCAGAATAGGCCAAAGCGTTATCTTGTGCTTGCTGAGTCAATAACTGGCCCAATATGGCGCCTAAATCACCTTCGGTACTAAACACGCCCCAAGATTGTTGTGATTCAATGAGCCAATCTTCAATGTTCATGGTGACACTAGACGAACGGCATTGCAGCTGAGTAAACCGAATTTCCATTGTGGCGCTTATCCCTGTCTATTAATACTGATTCTTCACCAGAGTTTATCTTCTGAGTGTCTCACAGGAGTCTTAAAAAAATCGACAAAAAAAGTAGAACATTTTGGTTCTACTTTGCGATTAAAATCACTTCAGTTGATCACACTGACGATTATTCACGAAAACGGCCATTTCATTAGCGTAGATTCAATTATCGCACCCTCTGCCATTGCTACATAATCAGCTAAATGCTGAGTATCCAAAGGGACTTACCATAATTCACGGCTCGGCCAGATTTCATAAAACATAAAATCAGCCTGGTTAGCATCACCTTTATTGCTCTTCAAACTTGTATTTTGCCTACTCAAGCTTGCCCCTCTACATCTGAGAAGATGTGAATAGGTAACTGGCAATAATCTTTCTTTGACACTTGACTGTTTTAAACCATGTCGTCACCAACCTAGCCTGGGTAAGTTTGCCTGTCATCATCCCTCTTAACCATTTTCATCGCTTGCCACCCTGTTAACTTTTCGCTTTAGTTTTCTTTTTATATGGCTTTTTAAAACTGCGCTTTGGTGCACTGCTGGCAACACCTTGTAATGCAGAAGGTAATTGACTCGATGCTTGGGTAATTAGGTTATCTAATTGGCTGAGTAATGGCTGCATAAACGCATCATACTTAAGCCTTTTTTGACTGATGGCATCGAGGCTATTTTCCCATAATGCGGTCATGTCTGGTGTGGTTGCTGATTCAGGTAAACTGCGGATCAAACCAACACCCACAGGTGTGGCCAGTATTGATTTACCTTGGCGAACTAAATAACCGCGCTTAAACAGTAATTCAATAATCCCAGCACGAGTCGCTTCAGTGCCTAAGCCATCAGTTTCTTTAAGAATTTTCTTAATATCGCTGTTTGTCACATAACGGCTAATGCCAGTCATCGCGCCTAATAATGTCGCGTCGGTAAAATGCTTCGGCGCTTGAGTCATTTTCTCTAGTAATTCACCACGCTCACATTGGAGTATTTGCCCTTTAACCAGCGGCGGTAATGATTGTACCGTGTCGTCGTTATCGTCATCGCTGCTAGTTGAACTAGAATTAGAACTCGCTTGATTTACTGTGGTCGCCCGCTTATACAGTTGTTTCCAGCCTAAGCTTTTGTCTTGACGCGCTTTAGTGGTAAACAAACCTCCAGCAATAGTCACTTCCACAGTGGTTTCAGCATACATATAAGCTGGGTAAAACTGGGCTAAATATTGCCTCGCAACGTGTTGATATAACTTGGCTTCGTTACTAGATAACGATGACAAATTAGCAACTTTCTCTGTGGGTATAATGGCATGGTGAGCATCGACTTTACTGTCATCCCAAGCTTTAGACTTAAGCTTGGCATTTGGTGCTTCACAACCATCAACTAATGCAGCAGCACCTTTGAGTACCGCGTCCAATACTTTTGGTGCCAAAGCATGTTGCTCTTTAGGTAAATAGCGACTGTCTGAACGCGGATAGGTAATTAATTTATGGCGCTCATACAAACTTTGGCAAGTATCAAGTACCTCTTTTGCCGAGAGGCCAAAACGTTTAGCCGCGTCTATTTGCAATGCTGATAAGCTATAGGGTAATGGTGGATTTTGGCGCTTATCTTTGGCTTCAATTTTAGTCACTTGCGCTGGTTTACCATTAATACGAGCAACGACATTTTCAGCTAAGCCTTTGGCTAACACTCTGCCATCTTCATCCATGTATGGTTGGCATGCTTCACTCGGTTGCCATTTGGCGGTAAAGGTTTGTTGCTGATCGGTAACCAGATGGGCCAGCACTTCATAAAAAGACTTTGGCTTGAAATAGGCAATCTCATCATCGCGGCGCACCACTAAGCCAAGCAAAGGCGTTTGCACTCGGCCAACAGACAACACGCCTTGGTAACCCACTTTGCGCCCTTGAATGGTATAAGCACGAGTCATGTTCATGCCATATAGCCAATCAGCGCGGCTGCGGGCTAATGCAGAAGTCGATAAAGGAATAAACTCACGATTACTGCGTAACTGCCCTAACGCACGTTTGACTGCTTGTGGATTTAAATCACTAATTAATAGTCGCTGAACTTGATTGAGCTTGTCACCCTTGACGCCTAAATAAGCAATCACTTCATCCACCAGCAACTGCCCTTCACGGTCTGGATCGCCAGCATTAATGATTGCTGAGGCTTGCTTAACCAGTTTACGCAGCACAGTAAGTTGACTGCGAGTTTTGGTTTTAGGCATGAGCTTCCACGTTTGTGGCACTATGGGCAAATGTTCGAGCTTCCATGATTTAAACGCATCATCGTAAGCATCAGGTTCGGCTTGCTCCAATAAATGGCCAATACACCATGACACGCAATCACCATTGGCGGCAGTGATAAAGCCATCACCTTTTTTATGTGGTTTTGGCAGAACATCGGCAATCGCACGACCGAGACTGGGTTTTTCAGCAATATATAGAATCATAATCCATTATTAGGGCGCAAAAGTTCAATTAGATAAAACTCGATGGCACCGCTTAACTGTATAAATTTACAGTATAGATTAGCGCTAAATACGCCAAGCTGCAAATACGAAATAATTCACCACTTATATCGTCAAAATACTACAATACGCAGCTTAAATCCCAAACACGATGAACAGATGAAACTCGGCCAGCGTTTAGCACAAATCAACAGTATGATCCCCATGGGTTATAGCCATATTTGGGATTGTTGTTGCGACCATGGATTTCTTGGTGCGGCATTACTCGATAGGCATGCTGCAACCACGATCCATTTTGTCGATATTGTGCCGGCATTAATGCAGCAGTTAACCGCTAAGCTTGAACTTTTTTACCCACGGCAAACTGCCAATCAATGGCAGGTACATTGTTTAGATGTGTCAGCGATACCTCTGGAGCAAGATGAGCAAACACCATTAGTGATCATTGCTGGTATTGGCGGAGATTTGATGATCGAGTTAGTGAATACACTTTGCCAATTGCACCCTAACCGTCAAATTGATTTTATCTTGTGTCCGGTCCATCACCAGTACGAACTTCGCCAAAAACTCATTGAACTTGATTGCCGTTTAATTGATGAAAAACTGATTGAAGAAAATCGCCGCTTTTATGAAATTATCTATGTGAGGCGTGACAGTCCATCGTCGCGAATAGAAAGTGATAGTGATAGTGATAGTTCTACCACTAACATTAGCGCTGTGGGCGATAAACTTTGGCAATGTAACAATGACCACGAGCGCAATGTTGCTATACGATATTTACACAAAGTGCTGACTCACTATCAAAACATAACCCTGTCGAATCCGCAAAAAGCATCACAGGCGTTGCAAGATTATTTAGCAATTAAAGCACAAGTCGAGCACCTAGAAAGGACCTCCAACTCAGAGAGTACGGCGCTATTTTAGACGCTGGATCCCGGCTCAAAAGCATTACCGGGATGACGGTAAAAGGAATCATATCTGGTTGACGATAAAAGTAATCGCTATCTGATTGAAGGAGTAGCAGACATATTCGTTTGACGATGAAAGTAATCGATATCTGATTGAAGGTGTAGCAGACATATTCGTTTGATGATGAAAGCAATCGATATCTGATTGATGCTGTAATAATCATATCTGGTTGCGGTGATAGCAATCGCTATCTGATTGAAGGCGTACTAATAATGTCTGATAGAAGGTGTAGACAATATTGCTGGATGGTCATATTTGAAAGCGAGCCCTTAAATCCGATGCGTTTATATTCTCAGGTTATCACTTGTCATCGATCTTTATCGCTTTTATAGCCTCTAGCCGCGAAGCGACCTAGTATCTAGATATCTATCTTGTTATCGCTTGTTATCGCTTGTTATCGCGTGTTTAAAGCGGACATAAAAAAACCAGCATTTTCATGCTGGTTTTTTATGGCTATGAAAACCTGGCTAGCTTATGGATGACACTCATTGTGCATTTCTAAGTTAGTTCCAATGTCTTTTGAGCGGTTAGCTTTGGCATCATCATTACGTAATTGTGTTAAATGATCCAAGTAAGCTTGGTCAACGTCATTAGTAATGTAATGACCATCAAACACTGATGTTTCAAAACGCTTAATCTCTGGATTTTCCATTCTTACGGCTTCAATTAAGTCGCTTAAGTCTTGGAAAATAATGCCATCGGCACCAATGATTTTAGCAATTTCGTCAGCATCACGACCATGAGCAATAAGCTCATTTGAGGTCGGCATATCGATACCATAGACATTCGGGAAACGAATTTCAGGAGCTGCTGATGCAAAGTACACTTTCTTTGCTCCAGCTTCACGCGCCATTTCAATGATCTGCTCAGACGTGGTACCACGTACTATTGAGTCATCAACTAATAGTACGTTTTTGCCTTTAAATTCAGTGTTAATCGCATTCAATTTACGACGAACTGATTTTTTACGTTCTTGCTGACCAGGCATGATAAACGTACGACCAATATAGCGGTTTTTAACAAAACCTTGGCGATACGGTAGATCCATGCAACGGGCAATTTCTAAGGCGATATCACACGAGGTTTCAGGAATAGGAATAACCACATCAATGTCATGATCTTCCCATTCTTTCTTAATCTTTTCGCCCAACTTGGCACCCATGTTTACACGGCTAGCATAAACAGACACTTTATCAATGCTCGAATCAGGACGTGCAAAATACACGAATTCAAAAATACACGGAGCATAGCTTGGGTCTGCAGCACATTGACGGGTAAATAATTGCCCATCAAGTGAAATATAAATAGCTTCGCCAGGTGCCACGTCACGCATCACTTCAAAGCCAACTGCGTCTAAAGCAACACTTTCTGAAGCAACCATATATTCAGTGCCGGTAGGCGTTTCATGTTTACCAAGTACCAATGGACGGATACCAAATGGGTCACGAAATGCAACTAAACCTTGACCGATGATCATGGCCACTACAGCGTAAGCACCACGGGTTTGCGCATGCACTTTGGCAACAGCATCAAACACTTCATCAGCACTTAAGGTTAAACTGCGCGTTTCTTGTAACTCATCGGCTAACAGGTTTAACAAGATTTCGGAGTCAGAAGTAGTATTAACATGACGACGCTTTGTCACTAGGCTTTCAGCCAGTTCAATCGTATTAGTCAAGTTACCGTTATGTGCTAACGAAATACCAAATGGCGAGTTAACATAAAACGGTTGAGCTTCTGATGCACTCGAGCTACCAGCAGTAGGATAACGAACATGTCCAATACCGGCATTGCCTTGTAAACGCTGCATATGTTTAGGCTCAAACACATCTTTGACTAAGCCGTTTGCTTTACGTAAACGAAACGCATTCATGTCAACAGTCACAATACCTGCTGCGTCTTGACCACGATGTTGAAGCACAGTTAGCGCATCATAAATGGTCTGATTAACTGTTGATTTTCCTACTATTCCGACGATACCACACATGGGTAAGGTTCCTCACTGTAAAGTGTTTTATGTTTATATTTGGGGTACAAAGCTTGACGTGTTTTCCAGATAGTTAAAAAACCACTGAATAACCACACCAAATTCAGGTACAAGTACAGAATCGTGCCACCATTTAGAATCTGGAAATGCTGTAAACGCATCCATGAAAAACAGTAAAGCACTAACGATCAACGCGCCACGAATGGCACCAAAACACAGGCCTAACACTCGGTCTGTGCCCGATAAGCCTGTTTTGGCCACTAACTGGCCGAGTAAATAATTAACGAGTGCCCCTAAGATCAGGGTAATGATAAAAAGAATAGCAATCGCCACACCGTTTCTGACTAGCTCGTCCTGCATTTGGGTTAAATGAGCAGCAAGATCGAGGTAAAACTGGCTAGCGATAAAGAATGCAGCAAACCAAACCACAAGAGACATGGCTTCTTTGGCAAATCCGCGGATCAAACTGATTACAGTTGATAACCCGATGACGATAATAATTGCGTAATCAATCCAAACCATGAAGATGGGGATCCGGTATAGGGTTCAAGACGGCGGGATTCTAACAGAGACAGAGATGTTTCTCACCTCTGATTGTACAAATTATTCTTGCGTGATTAAGAACAATCAAATTGTAAATATTAATCACCCAAGCAAAATACCGTCTGAATAGGTTATTGTTCTTGTGGATTATAGGCAACGATTTTGCCTTTTAATCCGGTTAATTTGAATATAGGTTGCTGACGAGCTTTAAGTTTATCTTCTGATACTTCAGGGCCAACGAATACTCGGGTGAGTTTCCCCTCGACAGGTGTTTTAGGCAGTGTGTAAGCCGTAAATCCGGCTTTACGCAGTTGAATAATCAACGCTTTTACATTAGTAATATTGTTAAAACCGCCTAACTGCAGCGTAAAGCCTGCGGTGATCGGTGCAGAGGTTTTATTCGCTACCTGGACTTGAGGTTTTTTGACCGTTTTAACCACAGCAGGCTTTTCAACTACTTGAGCCACTTCTTTAGCCGGTTCTTTGGTTGCTTCCTCTTCACCTAATGCCACAATATCGTTGCTAAGGTCTTGTGGTTCTGCAATCGTTAATACTTGGAACTCTTCTACTTTTTCAGCAGAATTAGGGCGATTTGGAGCTGTTAATCTAGCTGGTCGTAAAGGAATTTCAGTGAATTCCTCAACAACCTGAGCTTTTTTACCGTCTAATAAATCAGGTAAAAAAATCACTCCCAAGGCCACGAGTACTATGGTTCCTACCAAACGATTTTGAAATTGACGATTCAAAGCTAATTCCCTTCTTTAACCAAATGACGTTTATGATGATTTCTAAAAACGACGTCTTAAACAAATAGTGTTTATAACAATTTAAACCCTGCGACAGTATAAAAAGAGCCAAATACAATGACCACATCATCGGCTTTCACTGTCGTTTGGATCGCGTGCCATGCACTGCTGATATCAACAAACTCACTGGCACGGTCACGGCAAGCATCATTAGGCAATGCTTGACGCAGAGTTTGCGCTGATGCGCCACGTGGAATATCTAAACTGACGAAGTTCCAGTGACTAATTTGCTCGGCTAATGTCGCTAATACTGACGTAATATCTTTATCTTTAAGCATGCCACACAAGGCTACAATACGACGACCTTGATACGCCTGCAATTGCTGGGCTAAATATCTGGCCGCATGGGGGTTATGTGCCACATCTAAGAGTACTAAAGGTTGCTCACTGACTTGCTCTAATCGTCCAGCGAGTTGAGCTTGCTGCAAACCTTGGTTAATCTGCTGCTGACTAATGTGCGGCCAAATATGGCTTAGCAAGGCTACAACACTCGCCGCATTGGCCAGTGGTAGCTTTGGTACACTCAGCCCTGAATATGTTTGCTGCATAGATGTAAAATGCCATTGGTCTGAATGGCTCTGGTCTTTATGGTAATCAAACTCATGACCAACACGATAAAGTGTTGTCCCAATTTGATGCGCATATTCAGTGACGCTCATCGGCAAATCGGGTTCACCAATAATGGCCAGGCAATCGGGGCGAAACACACCGGCTTTTTCTCTGCCAACCAGTTCACGGGTATCACCTAAATATTCTTGATGATCAAGATCAATAGAGGTAAGGATCGTGGCGGTGGAATCAATCATATTGGTGGCATCTAACCTGCCCCCTAAGCCCACTTCCAGAATAATCACATCGACTTTAGCAGCTTTAAACAAATATAAACCGGCTAAGGTAGCATATTCAAAAAAGGTTAATGAAATATCACCACGAGCGGCCTCAATGGCACAAAAGGCTTCAATAAGAGAGGCATCACTGGCGTCTTGCTGATTAATCTGTACTCGTTCATTGTAGTGCAGTAAATGCGGTGAGCTGTAAACACCCACCGATAAATCAGCTTGGCGTAAAATCGACGCGAGCATGGCGCAGGTTGTGCCTTTGCCATTGGTACCGGCTACAGTAATCACTTTAGCAGGAGCCAAATAAATCACCTCAAGACGCCTAGCAACAGCGCTCACTCGAGTTAATCCCATATCAATTTCACTAGGATGAATAGCCAGTAAATAATCCAGCCATTGATTTAAGCTTGATTGTTGATTAGGAACAGTAATTTCAGACGCGATTGACATAATTCAATACCATTTAACGTATGCAAACCTTAGCAGGTGTTGCAGTAATATACTCTGGGTTTAACAACTCAAAAATGACTAACATCACTTTAGTCGAGCATAAACAATGGCCCGAGAGACAACTTAGGCAGTTGATATTGCTCTGGGTAAGTCACATCGACTAAATACAATCCATTAGGTTTAGCCGTCGCAGCAGCTTGCTTGCGATTTTTCAGAGCCAACAGTTCAGAGATCCACTCGATAGGTTGATTGCCTAAACCGATTTGCAATAATGAACCCACAATATTGCGCACCATGTGATGTAAAAATGCATTAGCTTGAATATCGACCATGATGTACATGCCTTGGCGAGTCACATTGACTTGATGCACATTACGAAATGGGGTTTTAGATTGACAATGCAGCGCTCTAAAACTGGTAAAATCGTGTTCACCAACAAAAAGTTGCGCAGCTTGATGCATCAATTTTTCATCAATATCGCCGTGATAATGACTCACTCCGGCACTGAGAATACCAGGGCGTAGCTTATGATTATAAATAACATAACGATAGCGTCTGGCCAATGCACTGTATCTGGCATGAAAACTGTCATCAACTTCTTTTGCCCATCTCACCGCTACACTGTTGGGTAAATTAGCATTAACGCCTTGTGTCCACGCCGTCATTGGACGTTGCACATTGGTGTCAAAATGCACCACTTGCCCAGTACCATGTACTCCGGTGTCAGTTCGTCCAGCACACGATACGGTTATAGGCTCGTTAGCCACATAACTTAACGCTTTCTCAATCTGGGCTTGCACTGAATCGACATCGAGTTGGCGCTGCCACCCACAAAACCCACTACCATCATACTCAACACCTAACGCGACCCGCATGCCTATATCCTCTACTCAATAATGGCGCGCAGTTTATCACAAAAAAACGGCGCATGTATCTGCGCCGTTTGCTTTTATATGGTCAACATAAGCCTGTATTTTAAGCCTATGAGACCTCATTTAGTGGGTTAACTGAAACTGTTAATTAAATTCTTAGCTTCTAATTGTTGACGTTCATTACCGTCGATTTGCACTTCTTTTAATAATGCTCGAGCACTGTCTTGATCTTCAATTTCAATGTATGCCCTGGCTAAATCAAGTTTGGCATTAACAGAGTTTTCTTCATCATCAACATCAACCATATCTGGATTGCCGATTAACGAGTTTACAGAGCCCATATCAACACTAACGTCTTTATATTGATCTGTTTTATCGTCATCTTCATCCGCATCGTTCAACAATTTATCAATATCAATGTAGCCGTTTTCACGTTCAAAACGCATTAAGTCATCATCACTGGCTTTATATGCTGAAGATTTGCTACGTTCTTTTTCGTCAAGTGCCGCTAATGCTTCATCAACCGTTAAGTTGTTATCGCTAAGGATATAATCGTCTTCAGAGCTATAGTCATCATCATTGTCATCATCTTTTAATGACTGTGAAAATGCTGCCAATAAATCATCATCACTTACCTGTGGCTCATCGACTTCTCTTTCATCAGCCGCTGACTCAACCGCATTAAGTAAATCACTTTCCCAATCTAATAACTCAGGTTTAGGTTTGCTCGATTTAAGATCATTAAAGAAACCAGAATCTTTATTGGCCTTATTTTGCGCAACCGATGGCGGCGTATCGTCATCGTCCATTTGAGCCAACAATGCCTCAAGACCATCATCATCTGTCTCTGCCGCTATTTTAGTAGCATGCTCTGGCTCAACCTCGGTATCACTATCAACATCGCTGTTAGTCGCGCTACTTGATGCTAATGCCGCCTCAAGTTCAGCTTCCAACCAGCTGTTATCTTCCTCTTCGCTGTCGACTGCAGTATCAACTTTGGGTTCTGCTGCCGCAGGAGCTTGGTTAGCTTCAACATCATCGTCTGTTGAAGCTAAGTCGGTTTCAGTTTCAGTAAGATATTGGTCAAACTCGTCAAATAATTCATTATCTTCAAGAGCTTCTTCGACAGATGTCGAACTCTCAGCATCAGTGGCAGAAGGTGAATCGTCGGTTGCTTTCTCTTCAAAGCTGGCCAATAGAGCATTAATATCATCATCGATAGATTCATCATCGGCGACAAGTTCTTCAGCAGCGGTATCATCTTCTAACTCAGCGGCAATTTGTGCTTGTAGCGCAGCGTTGTCCTTATCAGTGGTATCAGACTCAATAACCGGGTCATTAAGGCTAGCTAACAATGCATCGATGTCATCATCACTGGTTTCATTATCGTCATTAGCATCAGTGATATCTTCATCAGTTAATTCTGCCGCAATTTGCGCCGCTAAATCATCATCTTCTTCGGCAAATGTAGAATCAATAACCGGTTCATTTAAGCTCGCCAATAATGAATCAATATCTTCATCGCTGCTCTGTTCATCCTGGTCATCTGCATCGTCTTGTAACTCAGCAGCAATTAACGCGGCAATGTCATCATCATTGTCAACCGAATCGCTGGTAAGAGGTGCCAATTCGTCTGCTTCAGCACGGTTATCGCCGCTACCTTGCGAACCGTCTTGATCACTCTCATCTTTGGTGGCAGATAAGCCAGCAAGCAGCTCGTCAGCATTATCATTGGTGTCATCAGTGGATAAAGCGTCATCTGCAGATATAGTCTCATCCGATTCAGCAGGCACATCTCCAGGCTCCACTGGCATATCAAATTCAGCTAACAATGAATCAATATCATCTTCGGCTGTGGCCGCTTCCGGTTTACTCTCTGCAGGCACATCGTCAGACTCAGCTGGCAGATCAAATTCAGCTAACAATGAATCGATATCATCTTCGGCTGTGGCCGCTTCGGGTTTACTCTGTGCAGGCGCAGCATCAGATTCAGCTGGCAGATCAAATTCAGCCAATAACGAATCGATATCATCTTCGGCTGTGACCGCTTCGGGTTTACTTACTGCAGGCGCAGCATCAGACTCAGCTGGCAGATCAAATTCGGCCAATAACGAATCAATATCATCTTCGGCGCTATCCGCCATAATGGGTTTATCAGCTTCATCAGACTCAGCCGGCATATCAAATTCAGCCAATAACGAATCAATATCATCTTCGGCAGTTGATTGCTGAGGTTTTACAGCAGCTGCAGCAACCGACTCTGCTGGCATATCAAATTCAGCTAATAACGAATCAATGTCATCTTCGGCAGCTGCATCTAAAGCATCAGTGTCATTATTTACAATGTCGTCAGCATCTAGCTCAGCTAATAAGCTGTTTATATCATCCTCTGACGCGGTAGAATCTAGGGATTGATCAGGATCATCATCTAACCCAGCAAGCAGACTGTCGAGATCATCGTCATCTTCAAGCGGTGGCAGATCAGAATCTTGATCATCCATGGCTTCAGCCCATAAATCGTCTAAAGAAGTGCCCTCATCTTCAGGCACTTTTTCATCAATGAACATATCTGAAGCCATGTCCATCTCAGCATCACCGCTCATTTGGACTTCAGGCTGTAAATCAACGCTATCTAAATCCAATAAATCATCAATCGACTCTTCATCATCGGTATCTAAATGAACCACTATATCGTCAGAGTCGTCAGCGGCTTGTGTTGGATCGAGCGCTTTCTCGGCTTGAGTTTCTGTATTTGCTTCAGAAAGCTGAGACTTCTTACTCCGGCGACTGAGTAACCAAAATATAAGCCCAAATATCGCCAAAAGCGGCACCGATGCAGCCAAGATCAGCAACATAGTGTTGTCCATTAAGCTACGCCAAAAGTCAGTCGGCTCCTCAATAACGGGCGCAGCATTCTCGCCTTGGTCAACGAGTTTTTTATTTTCTAAACTTAGGGCATCAAATTTTTCGCGTAATAGCTGTAAATCTTCTTCAAGCGACGAAATGTTTAATGACATTTGTTCAATTTTGTTTTTCAACGCTTGATTGTCATTGTTACTGACCATTAACTCATCTTGTGAGCGCGCGAGCTCATCGGTAAGCATTAATGTTTTTGCATTCGCTTTATCTAGCGAGCTGTTTAGCTCACTCACTTCTACAACATTCGCTTGGTTAATCGCTTTGGTTTGAACCTCAACAGCAGGGGGTTGTGGGGCTATTTGCAGTGGTTTTGTTGCTGTAGTTTTTTTGGCAATATCCACTTTAGGAGATTGCACCGGTTTGCTGGCGGGACGGGGCTGAGTTTGTCTACTCATGCGGCTGTCATCTTGCTCTGCGCGGCGTTTAGCGACATCATTGGGAATAGCGGCTATCTCATCGGCAGAAGGAATCAGTAATATCATTCCTCGCTCTAATGTATTGTAATTATTACCGCTAAAAGCGTGCGGATTAGCATCAAATAACGCCGCCATCACTTGATAAACACTAACCTGGTCACTGGGTCTGACTTTTTGCGCAATACTCCAAAAGGTATCTCTTGACGTCGTCGGACCATATTGGCGTTTGGCTGGTTGTTTAACCTCGCCATTGGGACCAGTAATTTTGAGCGTTTCAGCTTGTGCCGACTCAATAATTTGTACACTGGTTAAGCCAACGGCTGTGCAGGCGATCAAACCTACAATATATGAAGTACGCAAAGTCATCCCATCCTTCCCATTTAGCGCTATTGAGTTACCGACTTGGCAACAGGCTTTAGGCAATTTTTATCGTTAGTATTATGGTCGTTAACTATATCTGATCACATCCATGATGAGCCAATTTCGCAGGCAATTTCAATGTTATTGATGTTAAAAATGATATGTTTACGACTATAAACTAGATTTACCACACCTGCTACTATTGGGATCAGTAAAACGAAAAAAGCCTGCGCATTGCAGGCTTTTTAAACTAAATCGCGTAACTGATTAAGTCATTACTGATCATAAAAACGTGACTAGTAATAATCTCTAATCAAAATCTCGGCGATTTGCACACTGTTTAATGCTGCACCCTTACGAATATTATCGGCAGTAACCCATAAATTTATACCGTGAGAATGAGAAATATCTTTACGAACACGACCAACGTAAACAGGATCGTTACCAGCGGCTTCAGTGACAGCTGTTGGATATTCGCTATCATCGTCAAATAATTCTACGCCAGGTGCGTTACGTAATACGGCTTTAACATCTTCGGCATCAACAGGTTGACGAGTTTCAATGTGGATAGCTTCTGAGTGACCATAAAAAACAGGCACGCGCACAGCCGTTGGATTAACGACAATCTCATCGTCACCAAAAATTTTCTGCGTTTCCCACACCATTTTCATTTCTTCTTTGGTGTAGCCGTTTTCCATGAACACATCGATTTGCGGCAATACGTTAAACGCAATTTGCTTTGGATAAACCGACGGCTCTGAAGGCAAACCTTGCAGTAATTTAGCTGATTGACCCGCTAACTCATCAATCGCCTTTTTACCGGTACCCGATACAGACTGATAAGTCGCCACGTTAATACGTGAAATGCCAAACGCATCATAAATAGGCTTAAGCGCCACTAACATTTGGATGGTTGAACAATTAGGATTGGCGATAATATTGCGATTTCGAAAATCAGCAATCGCTTCTGGATTAACTTCAGGCACGACCAATGGCACATCAACGTCATATCTAAAATGTGAAGTATTATCGATAACGACACAACCTGCTTCACCTGCAATAGGTGCCCATTTAGCCGAAACATCGCCACCAGCAGAAAAGAAACCAATTTGTGCTTGGGTCCAATCAAACGTTTCTACGTCAAGAATTTCAACTTGTTTACCGTGAAAACTGACCGTTTCGCCAGCACTGCGACTGCTCGCTAATGGAAACAACTTAGCAACCGGAAAATTACGCTGCTCGAGGATCTCAATCATAGTTTGACCCACTGCGCCCGATGCACCTAAAACGACTACATTAAATTCTTGAGACATAATTAACGCCCGACTCCATATTTTCCAGTTTGAACAATCAATCTACCTTAGTTTAGTTGTGCTTTACTAGGGTTAATGTACTAAAAAAGCCGACTTTGAAGTGATTTTTTCTCAACTGGCTAAAATTACTGTTTTTTAGCCTTAATCTGTGCGCTTGTCGGCAATATTCACATTAGCTTATCAATTAAAACCTAAAGCATTCAACATCGATGGGTTTATCGAACCAGCAGATAAATAGTCTACAGATTGCGTTAACGAGATAGCACTATATTCACGACGATAAGTGTGATTTTTACGCATTAGATCAAAACCTGTCGCGGTTGAAAAACACCCCCTAAAGTTAAAATCATCATCACGTAAATCATAGACCAAACGCGACAATTTCAGCAATTGGCCTTCAGTTAAATCACCTTGGCTAACAATTTGGTTAAATTGAAACGCCGGTAATAAACTCTCCAATGATTTCTTTATTGGAAAATCAAGTAACTCACACCACTTTTGATACAACATAAACGTACCGCGAGCTTTGCCTTCAAGGCTATAACCAGCAATATGCGGTGTTGCAAACTCTGCCAAGGCAACTAATTCGGCCATTGGCTTAGGTTCACCTTCCCACACATCAAGCACCAATTTGACATCATCGCGTTGCTGTTTAAATTTGATCAACGCTCGGTTATCAATCACCTCACCTCGACAGCAATTTAGTAACCAAGTATTGGGTTTTAACTTATTCAGTCTAGTTTCATCAAACAAGTACCAAGTTTTATGCTCACCTTCTTTGGTGATAGGTACATGCAAACTGATAATATCGGCTTGCTCAATAATCGTATCAAGTGACACAAACTCACGGGTATCACCTTGCAAGGCTTTAATGGGGTCACACAACAACACTTTTAGCCCATAAGCTTGCATACACTTCGCGGCTGCAGTGCCGGTATTACCAGCCCCGACAATCCCCACCACTTTACCGGCTAAAGACTCACCAAAACGCTGAGCTAATTCCAACATGGCAATAAAAGCATACTCACCGACTGCTGTGGCGTTACAACCAGGGGCGTTAGTGAAGTAAATATTGCGCGTCGAAAGATACTCAACATCAACATGATCGGTACCAATGGTCGCACTGCCAACAAATTTAAGTTTATGTGCATTGTTAATTAATGCTGCATTCACTTTCGTCACCGAACGCACCAGTAACACATCAGCATCTTCGACTTGCTTAGGGGTCAAGGTTCGGCCGTTTACATATTCTATTTTGCCTAAATAGCCAAATAAGGCATCAACATAAGGCATGTTTTCATCGGCAATTATTTTCATTTGGGTATCTTATTCACTGCGAGTTTAACGACATGGCATCGCGTTTTTTTATGGCCAGTATCTTATACCAAATGCACCCAGCTCGTCATTCCCAAGATCGGTTATTGGGAGTCCAGCGGTAGACTTTAATGTTATAGCCCCTAACTGCAAAGCGACATCGGCGCTATGGAATGAAAAGCTAAAGCCAAGAATGGATCCCGGCTCAAAAGCGTTACCGGGATGACGTAAGTGAAAACATTACTGATGACATAAGTGAATACATTACTGGAACGACGAATAGGACGACATAACGTTGGCTAGAGGAATAGGACAAAACGGCATTGGCCCAACGTAGCCCGACGGATAGGACGAAACAGCGATTGCCGATGCCCAGAACAGTCATCATGAAGTTTGCCTTCATCACGGATCCAGCTTTAGCTTTTATAGCATGTAGCCGCAAAGCGACCTAGCATCTAGGCATTTAGCCTTTCCTGTAGGCGCAGCGTTCGCCTGTAATCGCCAGTTATTGATTTTTCTCTAGGTAAAAGGCAACAAAAAAGCCAGCAAGGTTACCCAAGCTGGCTTTAACATCATTCGCGGCTTAAGCCACTAACAACGCATTATGCTTTATATTTACGCATCACTAATGTTGCATTAGTGCCACCAAAACCAAAGCTGTTGCTCATAATGGTGTTCAACTCAGTGTTACGCATTTCACGAACCACTGGCATGCCAGTCGCTTTTTCATCAAGATTATCGATGTTGATGCTTGGCGCAATGAAACTGTCTTCCATCATGATCATGCTATAAATCGCTTCATGAACACCCGCAGCACCTAAAGCGTGACCAGTCAAAGACTTGGTTGACGCGATAGCTGGCATTTTTTCACCAAATACTTCGCGTAACGCTTCAAGTTCACGCATGTCACCTACTGGAGTAGAAGTACCATGAGTATTGATATAATCAACCGGCGTATCGACATCGGCTAATGCCATCTGCATACAACGCACCGCACCTTCGCCAGACGGAGCAACCATGTCATAGCCATCAGATGTTGCGCCATAGCCAATAATTTCAGCATAAATCTTCGCACCACGTGCTAATGCATGCTCTAATTCTTCAACAACAACAATCCCGCCGCCGCCAGAAATAACAAAACCATCACGGTCAGCATCATAAGTACGAGACGCTTTTTCAGGGGTATCATTGTATTTAGTTGATAACGCACCCATAGCGTCAAAGCCCATGGTTAATGTCCAATCAACTTCTTCTGCACCACCAGCAAACACCATATCTTGCTTACCCATCTGGATAAGTTCAACAGCATGGCCAATACAATGGGCCGAAGTGGCACAAGCTGAACTAATTGAATAGCTCATACCTTTAATTTTAAACGGTGTCGCCAAGCAAGCACTTGCGGTGCTAGACATAATACGAGGTACTATATAAGGCCCTACACGCTTAACGCCTTTTTCACGCAGCGTATCAGCAGCCTGAACTTGGTTTTTTGACGATGCGCCACCCGTACCAGCAATCAGACCGACACGGAAATTAGAATACTGTTCTTCTGTTAAATTAGCATCAGCAATCGCTTCCTGCATAGCTATGTAAGCATATGCAGCAGCATCGCCCATAAAGCGAAACGCTTTACGATCGATATGATCAGCTGGGTTCATTTTAATGTCGCCCCAAACTTTACTGCGTAATTGCATTTCTTCAAACTGTGCCGAGTGAGTAATACCGCTACGACCCGCTTTCAATGACTCTGTCACTTCTTGCTTGTTATTGCCGATACTTGAAACAACACCCATTCCGGTGATCACGACTCTTTTCATTTTTATACTATCCATTTGGTACATGTCGGTACTTAATTGTGGCAATCATAGCTGCTTTAACGCAATTAAGTGGTCAGCTTTCCATAAACGCAGGTAAAATAATGCCAACTTATCGGCTCTGAGTAAAATATTTTGAATAAAACTACTTTGTTATCTACATCTAACAACTTACACACATTACCAATCTGTGAATTGTTAGGCGACAACGTCAATCAAAACAGTCGATATTCACAACAAGTTAACCACTATATCAGTACTGTATTGCAAACCAGTGACTATGATGCAAAATCTAACCGCAATCAGCGTGAATTATTAACGCTAGGTCAATTTGGTTTTGGTAATGGTCATGAAATCATACTGCTATTAGCAGCCTTACAACAGGTAAACCTGCAAAACGACTTAAAACAGGTTCACAAACGAGTTCATATTAGTGTATTTGAACCCATCGCCATAAACCGCAAGCAACTTGAACATCAATGGCAACAACAAGGGCTACTAAATACACATCATCCACTATGCCCTTTTGCTCACGCTTTGCTCGATTGTGAAATAGCTGCAATCGAAGGTTGCCAACGCCTAAGTCTCCTGCAAAGCCAAGTGACGATTGACCTGTATCAAGGTTCGCCACTGGAGCAAGTTAAAACTATCGCCACGCCGAATAAACAAAGGATAACACATTGGTTTGCCCTACCCCATACGAGCCTAGAGACTTATTCGGATCATTATTTTAATCAGCAACTGCTTTGGCAATGTGGACGCATTAGTACTGATAATGCAACATTTTTTGCCAGTACAAGTCATGACGATGTCGCGCTATCCATTAATGAGCAATTATCACGTTGCGGTTTTTTAACTGCCACATCATCGCAAGAAAATGATGACATTGCTATCGCAGAACGTCAGGCACTGAGACAACAAACCCGCCAACAATTTGCTTATAACCCCATGCCTCCTTTACCTTCTAGCGACGGCAGTCCTGTCGCTATTATAGGTGGCGGCATTGCTTCAGCAAGCCTTGCTCTATCTTTAGCTGAACGCGGTAAAGACGTGGTTATTTACTGTAAAGACGACACACTAGGACAAGGCGCCTCGGGCAACAAACAAGGCGCTATTTATCCGTTATTGACGCCAGAAAATGGCCCACTAAGTCAGTTTTTTCAACAAGCCTTTCTATACAGCCGACGAAGAATTCAGGCTTTAGCGGATAATGGATTTAATATTAGTCATGACTGGTGTGGTGTTTTGCACACAGGCTTTGATCAGCGCAGCCAAACAAGATTAGATAAAATCATTGATGGTCAAGCATGGCCCACTGAAATTGCTTTTAAGGTAAACCCGAGCCAAGCGACACAACTTGCCAAAGTGGATATCGATAAGTCGGGCTTTTATTATCCATTAGGTGGCTGGGCCTGCCCGTTTGAATTAGCACAAGCTAGTATTATCAAAGCACAATCATTAGCCAAGGTTCGCGTTATCTATAATAGTGACATTAGCTCACTGGAATCACATCCATCTGGCTGGCAACTGCTTAGTGGCGAAAATAACACCCTTATAGCAAGTCACGACCAGGTCGTCATTGCATCAGGTGCTGAACTGACTCGCTACAAGCAAACAAAACAGCTACAAATCACCGGTTTTAGAGGCCAAGTGAGCCATGTTCCTCCACAAGGTGAATTGGCACATCTCAATACTGTTATCTGCGCTAATGGTTATCTTACGCCACAACACAATCAACTTCATTGCGTGGGAGCAAGCTATGTCAAAGATCCTAAGCACTTAGATTTCTGTACATTAGAACAACATGAAAACAGTCTAAAAATGCAACAAAGCTTTCCCAATTCAAACTGGCCTAACGATATTGATGTTTCAAACAACGATGCCAGAGTTGGCGTAAGGATGGTCAGTCGCGATCACTTCCCAGTAATGGGCTGCGTACCTGATGTTGACGCGTTATTTACCCGATATGCTGTGCAGCAGCAATCGAAAGACAAACCCAGCCTATGGCAACGCTACTGGCAAGCAACACCAGCACCAATTTACGACGGGTTATATGTATTAGGAGGACTCGGCTCACGCGGCCTCAGCTCAGGCCCACTCGTAGCCGAATGCTTAGCAGCAAACCTCTGCGGCGAGCTATCACCACTAAGCCTAGAGCTACAAGCTCTGCTCAGCCCCAACAGAATGTGGCTGCGTAAGCTGCTAAAAGGAAAGGCGTTGATGTGAGAAAGCAATAACAAACAACAGAGAAGTAAAATCGGGACCAGTCCAGGCAGCATTTCTGAGCCGGGATAGAAGCATTCGAGGATAACGGCGTTGGTAATACTTCCACTCTCATTCCAACAAGGCTCCCGCTCTCATTCCGGCAAGGCTCCCACTTACGTCATTCCGGCAAAGCTTTTAAAGCCGGAATCTGCTTTATCTTTTTCATGACGAAAACGCAAAAGCTGGATCCGTCCCAGCAGCGTTTCTGAGCCGGGATAAAAGCGTTCAAGGATGACGAAGTTTACGTTATTCCGGCAAAGCTTTTAAAGCCGGAATCTACTTTGTCTTTTCATGACGAAATGTAAAAGCTGGATCCCCAATAAAAGATCTTGGGGATGACGAACTAGAAGTATTGAGGAACTCGTATTAAAAGTGCTGGAGATAGCGGCGTTAGCACTCAATAATACCGGCGAAGCAAAAACAGTAACTATCTATACTCTTCCAATAAACCAGCAAGTTCTTTCTTAAAGTCGCCGCCTAATTTAGGGTCGCGTAAGCCGTATTCAACAAACGCTTTCATGTAACCCAACTTGTCACCACAATCGTGTGACTTACCGGTCATATTGAAAGCTTCAACCGTGTCAGATTCAATCAGCATATCAATAGCATCAGTTAATTGAATTTCATCACCGGCACCCGGTAAGGTTTTAGCCAGAAGATCCCAAATCTTTTCTGACAACACATAACGACCAACAACTGCTAGGTTAGAAGGCGCTGTTCCAATCTCTGGCTTTTCGACCATATTAAATATTTTAGTCGAATCACCAGGATTAATCGTTTCACCGTGACAATCGGCAATACCATACTTATTAACTTGGTCATCCGGAACTGGCGCAACCATAATTTGACTGGCATGAGATTCGCGATAACGAATTAACATTGATGCCAAGTTTTCGGTGCGTTGATCAGCAGAATACGAATCTAAAATGACATCTGGCAACACAACCGCAAAAGGATTATCACCAATACACGGCTTAGCACATAAAATAGCATGCCCTAACCCTTTAGCTTCGCCTTGGCGAACATGCATGATGGTGACGTTTTTAGGGCAAATAGCCTGTACTTCGTGTAATAACTGACGCTTAACACGTTTCTCTAAGGTAGATTCAAGTTCGTAAGATTTATCAAAGTGGTTTTCAATTGCGTTTTTACTGGCATGAGTTACCAATACAATTTCTTTAATCCCTGCGCTCACACATTCATCAACAATATATTGAATCAATGGTTTATCTACCAATGGCAACATCTCTTTCGGGATGGCCTTAGTCGCTGGCAACATACGAGTACCCAAACCGGCAACGGGAATAACAACTTTCATAAATATCCTTATTTAGCGTGAGCTAATAGCAAAAATAAAAAGGTAAAAAAGAATAAGTGACAATAAACACCCACTATCGTGTCGTTCCGGTATTGCTTCCTACTACGTCGTTCCGGCAATGCTTTTAAGCCGGAATCCAGGTGTTGGCTTTAATTATTCAAGACAAAAGTCAAAAGAAACACCTGGATCCCTGATAACAGATCTCAGGG